>NZ_JBFBGK010000107.1:0-29167 GCF_040684615.1 Streptomyces sp. NPDC089919 | reverse complement strand
GGGGGGGGGGGGGGCGGGGGGGGCCCCCCCCCCCCCCCGACTCCCCGTCAGGAGGGGAGCCAGGTGCGCCAGGTGGCGCGGTTCGCCTTCACCCAGCGGGCAGCTGCCTCCTGGGGGGACAGCTTCTGTTCCGCGATCATCAGGGAGACGTCGTTCTGCATGTCGGTCGTCCAGCGGAACTTCTTCAGGAAGGCGGCCGCGTCGCCGCCGTCCCTGGCGAAGCGGGCGTTGAGGAACTTCTGCAGCGGCGTGTGCGGGTAGGCGCAGGCCACCTTCTCCGGATCGGTGTCGCAGCCCTTCTTGTAGGCGGGCAGCTTCACCTCCGTCATGGGCACCTTCTCGAAGAGCCACTGGGGCTTGTACCAGTAGGTCAGGAAGGGCTTCTTCTCCTTGGCGAACTGCTTGATCTGGGTGATCTGGGCCGCCTCGGAGCCGGCGAAGACCACCTGGTAGTCCAGGCCCAGGTTCTTCACCAGCGCCTTGTCGTTGGTGACGTAAGACGGGGAGCCGTCCATCAGCTGTCCCTTGCCGCCGCTCTCCGCGGTACGGAACCGGTCGGCGTACTTGTCCAGGTTCTTCCAGTCGGTGACGTCCGGATGCTGCTGGGCGAAGTACGTGGGCACGAACCAGCCGATGTGTCCGGTGACGCCGAGGTCGCCGCCGCGGGTGATGGTGCCCTTCTCGTCGATGTAGCGCTGTTCCTGCTCCGGGTGGCCCCAGTCCTCCATGATGGCGTCCACCCGGCCCTGGCTGAGGGCGTCCCAGGCGGGTACCTCGTCGATCTGGACGGTGTCCACGCGGTAGCCGAGTTCGTGTTCCAGCAGGTACTGGGCGACGGCGACGTCGGCCTGTGCGCCGACCCAGGACTGCACGGAGAGGGTGACCGTGCGGGAGCCCTCGGCGTCGGCGTACGGGGAGGACTGGCGGGTCATGTCGGCGGCGCCGCAGCCGGTCAGGCCGGCTCCGGCCGTCAGGACGGCGGCCGCCACCAGGGCGAGGGTACGGGTGCGAGCCATCTCAGGCCCCCTTTCCGGTGCGGGTGCGGCGTTGCGTCGGCTGGGTGACCCGGTCGAGGACCAGGCCCAGGCAGACGATCGCCGCGCCGGCGACCAGACCGGTGGCCAGATCGCCCTGGGCCAGGCCGAACACGGCGTCGTAGCCCAGCGCCCCGCCGCCGACCAGGCCGCCGATGACGACCACGGCCAGGACCAGGACCACGCCCTGGTTGACGGCCAGCAGGAGGGCCGGCCGGGCCAACGGAAGCTGGACCTGGAGCAGTTGCTGGCGGCCGGTGGCGCCCAGGGAGCGGGCGGACTCCACCGCGCCCGGGTCGACCTCCCGCAGGCCCTGGGCGGTGATGCGGACCACCGCGGGCAGCGCGTACACCACGGCCGCGGCGACGGCCGGGGCCCGGCCCACGCCGAACAGCGCGACCACCGGGATCAGGTAGACGAACTGCGGCATCGTCTGGAACACGTCGAGGACGGGCCGCAGGGCGCGGTCCAGGCGGGCGCTGCGGGCGGCGGCCGCGCCGAGGGCGAAGCCGAGCAGCAGGGTCACGGTGACCGCGGCGAGCACCTGGGAGAGGGTGTCGAGGGCCGGCCCCCAGACGCCGAGCACGCCGATGGCGGCCATCGCCGCGACGGCGGTGACGGCGGTCCGCCAGGTGCCGATGAGCAGGGCGAGGGCGCCGACCGCGAGCAGCACCGACCACCAGGGCAGCCACTGCAGGCCGGAGCGGAGCGGGTTGAGGACGCCGGTGGTGAAGTGGGCGGCCCAGTCGGCGGTGCCGCCGACGACGGGTACGCCGGAGTAGAGGTGGGCGGTCATCCAGTCCACGGCCCGGTTGACGGGCCCGGCGATCTCCACGGTCCAGGCCGTCGGCCAGCCGAGCCGGTCGGCGAGGTGGCCGGCGACGGCGATCGCGGCGACCAGGGCGGCCGAGGCCAGGGCGAGGACCCGCCCGGCGGCGGCCGGGCGGGCCGGTGCGGAGCCGAGGCGGGATCCCGCGGCGGCGGTGACGCGGTCCAGGACCACGGCGAGCAGCACGATCGGCACGCCCGCGGCGAGCGCCGCGCCGACGTCGACGGAGCCCAGGGCCTGGTAGACCCGGTCGCCGAGGCCGCCGGCGCCGATGACGGAGGCGATCACGGCCATGCCGAGGGCCATCATGATCGACTGGTTGACGCCGAGCAGGAGTTCCTTGCGGGCCAGCGGCAGTCGGGCGGTCAGCAGGCGCTGCCGGGCGGTGGCGCCGAGGGAGGCGGCGGCCTCCATGACCCCGGCGTCGGCGCCGCGCAGCCCGAGCGCGGTGAGGCGGGCCATCGGCGGAGCGGCGTACACCACGGTCGCCAGGACCGCGGCGGGCACGCCGATGCCGAAGACCAGCACCACCGGCAGCAGGTACGCGAAGGCGGGCAGCACCTGCATGGTGTCGAGCACCGGGCGCAGGACCCGGTCCATCCGGTCCGACAGGCCGGCGGCCAGCCCGAGGAGGACGCCGAGCAGTACGGAGGCCAGGACCGCCACGACCATCAGGGCGAGGGTCTGCATGGTGGGGACCCACATGCCGAGCAGTCCGCAGGCGGCGAACGCGGCGACGGAGAGCAGGGCCAGGCGCACCCCCGCGAGCCGCCAGGCCACCAGCCCGGCGGCGGCGGTCACCCCGGCCCAGCCGAGGGCGAGCAGCAGCAGGTACACGGCGCGCACGGAGACGACCACGGCGTTGCTGACGTGGCCGAGGAAGTAGAGGAAGAGCGGGTGCCCGTCGCGGTTGTCGATGATCCAGTCGCTGGTGCGGTCCAGCGGACCCGAGAGGTCCACGGCGAGGTGGGCGGGCCAGCTGCCGCCGCCGAGCAGGACGGCGCCCAGGAGCAGCAGGAGCGCGGTGCCCGCACCGATCAGGGCGCCGCGACGGCGCCGCAGCAGGGCCCGGGCGCCGCCGGGGCCGGAGCCCGTCGTCGGCGCGCCGCCGGGGGCGGCGGGGGCGGGACCGGTACCGGTCGTCGTGCGGTCGGCGGGGGCCGAGGTGGCGGTGGCGCTCATCGGCCGCACCGCCCCGGGGCGGCGGGCTGCGGGCGGCCGCACGGCGGCGGCCAGGTGGTATGGGAGTACATCAGGCCACCGCCTTCCCGGCCGCGGCGGGTACCCCGGCGACCACGCCCAGCAGCACGGACTGGTCGACCACCCCCAGGCACCGGCCGTTCTCGACGACCCGGGCGTTCTCCCCGGTGCGGGCCACGGCCTCGATGGCTTCGTGGACCGTCGCGGTCGGCGCCAGCGCCACGCCGGCGCCGGCCTCCTCGGCCCGCGCCGGGCGCATGGCCGTGCGGACCGTCAGGACCTGTTCGCGCGGCACGTCCCGGACGAAGTCGCGGACATAGTCGTCGGCGGGCGAGCCGACGATCTCCTCGGGCGTGCCCAGCTGCACGATCCGGCCGTCCCGCATCAGGGCGATCCGGTCGCCGAGCCGCAGCGCCTCGCTGAGGTCGTGGGTGATGAAGACCATGGTGCGGCCCTCCTCGCGGTGCAGTCGGACGACCTCCTCCTGCATGTCGCGGCGGATCAGCGGGTCGAGCGCACTGAACGGCTCGTCGAAGAGGAGGACTTCGGGGTCGACCGCGAGGGCGCGGGCCAGGCCGACGCGCTGCTGCTGGCCGCCGGAGAGCTGGCCGGGCAGCCGCCGCTCCATGCCGTCGAGGCCGACCTTGGCGACGAAGTCCGCGGCGCGCTCGCGGCGTTCGCCGCGGCCCACGCCCTGGATCTCCAGGCCGTAGGCGACGTTGTCCAGGACGGTGCGGTGCGGCAGCAGGCCGAAGTGCTGGAAGACCATCGCGGCCCGGTGGCGGCGCAGTTCGCGCAGCCGGGACGAGTCCATGGCGATGACGTCCTCGCCGTCGATGGACAGGGTGCCCGAGGTCGGCTCGATGAGCCGGGTCAGGCAGCGGACCAGGGTCGACTTGCCGGAGCCGGAGAGGCCCATCACCACGAACACCTCGCCCTTGCGGACGTCGAAGGAGACGTCGCGGACGGCGGCCGTGCAGCCGGTCCGCTCACGCAGCGCGGTGGCGTCGAGGGCGGCCAGCTCCGGGTCGCCGGGGATCTGTTCGGCCTTCGGGCCGAAGACCTTCCACAGGTTGCGCACGGCGAAGACGGATTCGGTGCCGGCGGGCTGGTTCTTCGGCAGGTTCGTGGACTGGCTCATCGGCTGGTACCTCCCAGCAGTTCGGCGCATTTCTCCCCGACCATCAGCACCCCGATCATCGGGTTGACGGCGGTCATGGTCGGGAAGACGGACGCGTCGGCGATCCGGATGCCGGACAGGCCCCGGATCTTCAGATCAGGTGTG
The DNA here is from genome assembly GCF_040684615.1 of Streptomyces sp. NPDC089919. NCBI lineage: Bacteria > Bacillati > Actinomycetota > Actinomycetes > Kitasatosporales > Streptomycetaceae > Streptomyces > Streptomyces sp. NPDC089919. The sequence continues at coordinate 24,819 of NZ_JBFBGK010000107.1, read as the reverse complement.
ACGACGGCGAGTTCGTCGTCCTGGGCACCCATCCGGCAGGTCCCCGCCGGGTGGTACACGGTGTGGGCGACGTGCCGGGCGTAGGCGCTCAGCTCATCGTCGGAGGTGACCTCCGGGCCCGGGCAGACCTCCCGCTTCAGCCAGCCGGCCAGCGGCTCGGTGGCCGCGATCCGGCGGGCGATCCGGATGCCGTCGACCAGGGTCCTGCCGTCGTAGTCGTCCTCGTCGGTGAAGTACCGGAAGTCCAGGGCCGGCTTGGCCTCGGGGTCGGCGCTGGTCAGGTAGAGGCGGCCGCGGCTGCGGGGCTTGGGGATGTTGGGGGTCATCGACACGCCGTGGGCGGGGCGTTCGTAGCCCAGCCGCTCCGGGTTGTCGGTGAAGGGGACCTGGTAGAAGTGGAACATCAGGTCCGGCCCCTGGGCCGCCGGGTCCCGGCGGACGAACAGCCCGGCGTCCGAGTCCATCGCGGAGTTCTCCGGGATCGGGCCGTCGGTCTCCCAGACGATGACCGACTCCGGGTGGTCGAGCAGGTTCTCGCCGACGCCCGGCAGGTCGTGCACGACGGGGATGCCCAGCTTCTCCAGGTCCGCCCGCGGTCCGATGCCCGAGTGCAGCAGCAGGCGCGGGGAGTCCACGGCGCCGGCGCACACCAGCACCTCGCGGCGGGCCCGCACCACGTGCTCGGCGCCGTCCTTGGTGCGCACGTGCACGCCGGTGGCCAAGGTCCCCTCGAGCTCCAGCCGGTAGGCCCAGGTCTCCAGGGCGATGTGCAGGTTCGGCCGGTCCAGGAAGGGGTGCAGGTAGGCGACCGAGGCGGAGGAGCGCTTGTTGTCCTCGGGGTGGTACGCCAGGTCGAAGAAGCCGACGCCCTCGTGGAAGGCGGCCTTGTTGAACCCCTCGACCCGGGGGACGCCCAGGGCGTCCTGGGCCGCGGCCACGAAGTCCCGGGCGATGGCGTTCCGGTCGTCCTCGTGGACCGGGACGATGTTGTTGCGGAGCCGGTCGAAGTACGGGTCCATGGACGCCGCGTCCCAGCCCTCGGCACCGGCCTCGGCCCACTCGTCCCAGTCGGAGGGCAGCGGCTTGAAGGAGATGAGGGTGTTGTGCGAGGAGCAGCCGCCCAGCACCCGGGCCCGGCTGTGCCGGATGTGGGAGTTGCCGCGGGGCTGCTCGGTGGTGGGGTAGTCGTAGTCCAGCTCGCCGCCGAGCAGACCCATCCAGCGGCGCAGGGTGAGGACGTCGTCGCGGCCGACGTCGCTGGGGCCGCCCTCGATGACGGCCACGCTGACGGTGGGGTCCTCGGTCAGGCGGGAGGCGATCACGGAACCGGCGGTCCCGCCGCCGACGACGACGTAGTCGTACAGCTGCTCCGCGGGGCGGGAGCCCTGCTCGCTGGTGGCGTGCTGCTGGTGCATGGCGGGCGTGTGGGGGTGGTGGGTCATGCCTGGTCCTTCTGGTGCTCGTTCCGTGCATCGCCGTCCGCTCCGCCGGCGAACCAGCGGACGGGGCGCGGGGAGAGGTTCCGGTAGACGTGCTTGGCCTCGCGGTACTCGGCGAGGCCGGTGGGGCCCAGTTCGCGGCCGATGCCGGACTTGCCGAAGCCGCCCCATTCGGCCTGCGGCAGGTAGGGGTGGAAGTCGTTGATCCAGACGGTGCCGTGGCGCAGCAGGCCGGCCACCCGCGCGGCCCGGTCCTCGTCGGCCGTCCACACCGCGCCGGCCAGGCCGAACTCGGTGTCGTTGCCGAGGGCGACGGCCTCCTCCTCAGTACGGAAGGTCTCCACGGTCAGGACCGGGCCGAAGACCTCCTCGCGCACCACGCGCATGCCGCGGTGGCAGCCGTCCAGGACGGTGGGCCGGTAGAAGTAGCCGGGGCCCTCGGGGCGGAACCCGCCGGCCCGCAGCAGCGCGCCCTCGGCCAGGGCGGAGGCCACGTACTCCTCGGTCCGCTCGCGCTGGGCGGCGGAGACCAGCGGCCCGCACTCGACGCCCGGGTCGGTGCCGCGGCCCAGCCGGATCAGGTCGGCCCGGCGGGCCAGTTCGGCGACGAAGCGCTCCGCCAGCGACTCCTCGACGATGAGGCGGGAGCCGGCCGAGCAGACCTGGCCGCTGTGGATGAACGCGGCGTTGAGGGCCTGGTCCACGGCGGTGTCGAAGCCCTCGGGGGTGGTGCAGGCGTCGGCGAAGACGATGTTGGGGTTCTTGCCGCCCAGTTCGAGCCCGACCTTCTTGACCCCCTCGGCCGCGGCCCGCGCGACCTTGGTACCGCTGACGAGGCCGCCGGTGAACGAGACCAGGTCGACGTCGGGGTGCTCGGCCAGGCGGGCGCCGACGGTGTGCCCGGGGCCGGTGACGATGTTGGCGGCGCCGAGCGGGAGTCCGGCCTCCAGCAGCAGTTCCACCAGGGCGACGGTGCCGAGAGGGGTGATCTCGCTCGGCTTGATGACGAAGGTGTTGCCGGCGGCGAGGGCCGGGGCGATCTTCCAGCTGGCCTGGAGGAGGGGGTAGTTCCACGGGGTGATCAGCGCACAGACGCCGACCGGCTCCTGGACCACCACGCTGCGGATGTCCGCGGAGCCGGCGTCGACGACGCGCTCCGCGCTCTCCTTCTCCACCAGGTCGGCGAAGTAGCGGAAGGCGTCGCGCACGCAGTCCACGTCGGTGCGGCCCTCCTCGAGGGTCTTGCCCGCGTCACGGCTCTCCAGGGCGCCGATGCGCTCCCGCTCGGCCTCCAGCCGGTCGGCGACCCGGCGCAGCAGGGCGGCGCGCTCGGCCACCGGCGTACGGGGCCAGGCGCCCGCGTCGAAGGCGGCGCGGGCGGCGGCCACCGCGTCGTCGGTGTCCGGGACACCGCCCTCCGCGACGACCGCGAAGGCGGTCGCGTCGACGGGGTCGATGATCTGGCGGGTGTCGCCGGAGAGTGATGCTCGCCACTCGCCGCCCACGTGGATGGTCTGCTGTGCTGCGGTCACGTCGGGTATTGCCTTTCGTTCTTCGGATCACCCCGCCGGTCGCCCGGAAGAGGATCAGGACGACCTTCCGGCCGCCCGGAAGATCGCGTGCCCCCGACCCGCGGAACCATGTGGAAAGCCATGCAGAGAGTGATCCGCTTCACGTGCCGTACCGGTGCGTACCCGAACATTTCGGGCGCAGAACGCCCACGAAAACCCCCTTCCGGACCGGCGGACCGCACATCTCCGGGCGGCGCCACCACCCCCGGAGCGCCCCGCAGCGGGCTCCACGAGGCCCGGTCCAGACCGGCCGCCGACCGCACCCCGACCGTTCCCTTCTGCGAAGAGCGGGCCGCTTGAGGCCTCTTTCCCCGATACCCCGCCTGCCCGGAACGGGCCGCCCCAGACCGTCGCCGCATTTTTGAGCGTGTTCAAATGTGGCTGTGAAGCCGGCCTCCGGGCCGGACATCCATCTCCGGGGGGAGAGCTCTGTGAACATGCGCGGATGGCGTTCGGTCGGTCTGGTGGCGGCCGGCGCGCTGCTCACCACGTCCTGCGGGCTGGCCGCGGCGATCCACGCCGCGGACCTGCCGCAGGGGCGACTGGTGGGCACCTGGACCAGCGAGGGCGGGACGTCCCTGACCTACTCGACGGACCACACCTTCACCGGTACGGGGTTCGACCGGGTCAAGGCGATGGCCGACTGCGCGCACCCCGAGTCGCTGTCCTCCGGGCGCTGGGCCTTCTACGCCAGACCGAAGGGCGAGGACTTCGCCGCTCCCGACGAGGCCGCCACTCACGGGTCCGCCCTCGGGCTGTCCTTCCCCGGGAATCCCGGCTGCCGGGTGTACGTCCATCTCTACGGCAACTTCGGGGACACCGACGACCCGAGCATGTGCCCTACGGACGACGCCGACGCCGGCTGCCCTTGGGACGGGTACCTGAAGCACGACGATCCGGCGCCCCGGTCCTGACACCCGGCCGGTCACCGGCCCGGCATGCCGCCGTGGGGGCTGTTCAGGATCAGGGCGAGGGAGTCGGCGGCGAGGTAGGGGTGGTCCGGGTGGTGCTCGATGTGCTGGTGGCCGCCGTCGTCCAGGTCCGCCGTGGAGCGGAACTCCTCGGCGAGGTCGGTCAGGGCCCGTCGGTCGCCCTCGACGAGGAGGACGCGGCGGTCCTGGTCGACGGTCATCCGGACGCCCGGGCCGTCGGTGGCCGCCACCTCGACGGCGACCAGCTCGGTGCCGCCGAAGTCCGGCTCGGCCGAGGACGTGGCCGGCACCGTCCCCGCCCCCGCGGCGAGGGCCAGGGAAAGGGCGACGAGTTCGGCCGCACCGCCGGAGACGTCCACCGCACGATCGACGGGCCAGTACAGGACCCGCATCCGTCGCCCCGCTCCGGGCTCACGGCCCCCGCCGCTCATCCCTGGCCCAGCTTCAGGTCGGTGGTCAGCATGTGGTGGTCCGAGTAGGCGCTGGGGCGGATGCGGTGGGCGCGGGGGGTGATCGCGCCGCGCAGGAAGACGTAGTCGAACTTGCTGTTCCAGTCGGTGGTCGGGGTGCAGGCCTCGGCGTCCGACGGACGGCAGCCGGGGTCCACGTCGGTGGCCAGGGCCCACATCGGGGTCAGTTCGGCGGCGTACGGCACGGCGTTGAAGTCGCCGAGGACGATCGCCCGGTCGTGGCGGGCGACCTCCGCGGCGAGCACCTTCACCTGGCTGACCCGCACCCCCTCCTGCCGGCGCTCGGCGAGGTGGGTGTTGAACACCCGCACGGACCGGCCGCCGACCAGCGTGGTGACGGCCAGGTACCCGCGGTTCTCGGAGCCGCCGTGGGGGTACCCGACGCTCACCCGGTCGGTCATCGGTGCCGCCGACAGGATCGCCTGGCCGAAGCCGCCCGGCCGCCAGGGCAGCCCCCCGCACCGGTTCCAGTTCCGCAGGACCGACCCGTACGCGACCCGGTACTCCAGGCCGTAGACGTCCTTGAGGTAGCTGCGGATCTGCTCGACGTCCCGTACGCAGGCCTCCTGCAGGCCGATGACCTGCGGGGCGGCGGCGGCGATCGCGGTGGCCCGGCCGAAGTCCTTCTCGAGGCCGCCGCAGGGATTGCAGATGTTCCAGGTGGCGACCCGGTCCGGGACGGCCTTGCGGGGGGCGCCGGACGCCGCCCGGCCGGCACCGGGGGCGCCCCCGTCCGGTTCGCCGCGGCCCAGGAGCAGCACCAGGCACACCGCGGTCAGCACGGCCGCGGCCCACCGCGCGCCCCTTCTCAGCACCATCGCCTCCCCGGAGTGGACGAACATCATCACACGGCGGCCCGGGCCGGCCCCGGGCGGCGGCGGACGGCGGCCGGGGATGCCCGCTCAGCCCAGCAGGGTGGCGACGGCCTTCTCGATGCGCCGCTGCCGCGTCTCCGGCTTCTTCGCGCTCTCGACGGCGCGCACGTGCTCGCGCTTGCGGCTGTCGGTGAGCCGGTCGAAGGCGGCCCGGGCGGCCGGGGCTTCGTCCAGGGCCAGGGCGAGGTCCGCGGGCTCGACGACCACCCGCGGCTCGGTGTCCAGCTCCAGCTCCACCTCGACCACGTCGCCGGCCGTGACACCGGCGGCCTGCCGGTTGGCGTTGCTGAAGCCGATCAGGTGGCGGCCCCGCATCAGGGCGAGGCGGCTGCGCCAGCTGTGCCCGTTGACCGTGATCGTCACCGGCGGCCGCGCACCCTCGCCCAGCGCCGCCACCACCTCGGGCGGCACCTCCAGCCCCCGCATGGGCTCGGGCGGCTCGACGAGGCTGTCGAACTTCATGACTGCTCCCCACTCGGATGCGGCCCACCGGTCCCTCGGACGGAATCGGTGATCTCCGTGCCCTCACGTTAAATGCCGGCCGCCGGCCCCGTCTTCTCGAATCCTGACCGGTCTCCGTAGTCCCCGGCGCAGCCGCATTAAGCTGCGCCGATGCGGATACGCCCCTCGTACACGGACGCGCTGACGGCGCTCGCGCAGACCGGTGTGGCGGTGTCGTTGGGGCGGGAGGCGGTGTCGCAGGGCTGGCCCCGACTCGACCTGGCCGCGTACCTGCTCGTGGGGCTGGCGACGCTGCCGGTGGCCGTGCGGGCCAAGGCGCCGGTGGCGGTCTACCTGTTCACCCTGGCGATGTGGGGCGGATACATCACGGCCGGCTACTGGCCCGTGGTCTCCTGCTTCGGCCCGATGCTCGCGCTGTACACGGTGGCCGCCCTGCGCCCGGTGCGGACCTCGGCCGTCGCCGCGGCACTGCTGGGGGCGACCTGGGTGTACGCGGGGCTGCTGGGCAACGACCCCGGCGGCGGCTCGATGGCCACCGTGCTCGCGCAGGCCGTGGTGTTCCCCGCCGTGCTCTGGCGGTTCGGGCTGGTGGCCCGCCGTTCGAGCGAGCTGGCGCGGGAGTTGCGGCGGGAGCGGGACGAACGGGCCCGGCGCGAGATCGCCGCGGAACGGGCGCGCATCGCACGGGAGTTGCACGACATCGTGGCGCACCACATGTCCGTGATCTCGGTACAGGCCGGCCTGGCGGGGTACGTGTTCGACTCGGCCCCGGCCACCGCCCGGACCGCGCTGGGCACCATCTCGGCGACCAGTTCCGAAGCGCTCGACGAACTGCGCCGCATGCTCAGCCTGTTGCGCGAGCCGGACCCCGGGGAACGGCAGGAGGGCGGCGGTCTCCCGGCGGACGGCGCGGCCGCGGTGCCCCCTCCCCCGGTGCCGGGCCTGTCACGGCTCGGCGCGATGGCCGACCGGGTCCGGGCCGCGGGGGTGCCGGTGGACCTGCGCATCACGGGCGAACCCCGGGACCTGGCCCCGGGCCTGGAGCTGTGCGCGTACCGGGTGACGCAGGAGGCGCTGACCAACGTCCTCAAGCACGCGCCGGGCGCCCGGGTGACCGTGGCCCTCGACTACCGGCCGGCGCACATCACCGTGACGGTGACGGACGACGGCGCGGGACGGCGTCCGGCGCCGGCCAAGGCGCCGCCGGGCTCCGGCCACGGACTGATCGGCATGCGGGAGCGGACCAGGCTGTACGGCGGCTCGCTCAGCACCGGCCCGCGCGGCCACGGGGGTTACGCCGTGTCCCTCACCCTGCCGACCTCGGCCCGGGCCGGCCGCAGCGGGGACGACCGCCCGGCATGACCGCGGGCCCGGCACCGAGGGGCCCGGGCGCCGGCCGGGCCCGGTGGTCCCGGGTCCGGCCGGCGCTCCGCCGGTACGGACCGGCCGGCGGGCCGGTCCGCGACCGTCAGCGGCGCAGCTTGAGCCGGTGGACGCCGCCGTCGACGGTGCCGACGTAGAGCGTGCGGCCGTCGGGGGCGGCCGCCAGCTTGGTGGTGTCGGTGTTCTGCAGGCCGCTCGAGACGTTCTGCCAGGTGCGGCCGTCGTCGGTGCTGCGCAGGACGCCCCGGCCGCCCTGGACGAGGCCGGAGGCCGCCGAGCCGGCGGTGGCGGCGTAGAGCGCTCCGCGCACCCGCAGCAGGTCCGCGACGTGGATCGCGAGCGGTCCGGTGTCGGCGGTGCGGAAGGTCCGGCCGCCGTCCGTGCTGACCCGGACCGAGGAGCCGCCCACGACCAGGCGCCGGCCGTCCAGCAGGATCGAGGAGACCGGGCCGTCGGCGACCTTGGTCGTGGTGACGCCGCCGTCGTCCGAGCGGTACAGGCCCGAGGCGTTGCCCAGCCACAGGCGCCGCGGGTCGCGCGGGTCACCGGCCAGGGCCTCGAAGGACCGCTCGTGGAAGAGGTTCTTCCACGTCCGGCCGCCGTCCGTGGTCGTGAACAGCCCGTCGCCGATGATGCTCCGGAAGCCGATCGTCACCCGGTCCGGGTCCGCCGGGTGGACCAGGATCGAGGTCGGTACCTCCGACGAGGTGCCCTTCACCGTCCAGGTCCGGCCGGCGTCGGCGCTGCGGGAGACCTCGAAGAGGCCGGTCGCGGTGCGCCGGACCTGCCAGACCACCTTGGTGTCCCGGGGCGAGACGGCGATGTGCGAGGTGAAGCGGCCGGTCATGCCCTCCGCCCCGGACGCGCCCCACTCGGGGCCGGCGACGGGCATCGTGGTGCGGTACGTGCCGCTGACGGTGCCGGCGAGCAGCTGGTCGCCGCTGGCGGCGAGGGCGTAGGCGGTCAGGCCCTGGACGCCGATGCGCCGGTAGCCGGTGCCGTCGGCCCGGCCGCGGTAGAGGCCGTCCTGTTCGCTGGAGACGGTCACCGAGCCGTCGGCCCACCGGTCGTAGTCCATCGCGATGGCCGCCTTGGAGGGGGCGGGCAGCGGCTGCCAGGTCCGGCCGTGGTCATGGCTCACCCGGCCGGCGCCGAACAGCACGCGCAGGTACAGGTCACCGCCCGAGGCGGACAGGCCGTTGCCGCCCTGGGGCAGGGACAGCAGGGTGGACCAGGTGCGGCCCTTGTCGTAGGAGCCGCGGACCCCGGTGCCGGGGACGTAGGTCGTCACCACGGTGGCGTCGGCCGCCATGCCGCGCAGCGTGTCGACCGGCTCGTCGAGGATCCGCCGCGCCGGGGCGGGGTCGCCCGCCCCGACGCCGTCGATCCGCCAGAGGCTGTCGAAGGTCGCCAGGTAGAGGGTGTCGCCGACCAGGGCGGCCTCGCGGACGGCACCGGTCACGCCGGTGGGGTACGTCGCCCAGCGCGCGCCCGCGTCGGTGCTGACCAGAAGGCTGCCGCCGGCCACCGCGGCGAGGGTGCGGGTGCGTTCGTCGGCGACGAAGGCGTCGAAGTGGGCGTCCGGCACGTCGAGCCTGCGCCAGGTACGGCCGTTGTCGTCGGTGCGCAGGATCGTGCCGCGCCGGGTGGGGTCGGCGGCCGTGTTCACGGCGTACCACCAGCGGTCGGGGCGGCGGGCGTCGACCACGATCGCGCCGGCGGCGTTGCCGTCGGCGACGGGCAGCCGGCCGACCTGGCGCCAGTGGGCGCCGCCGTCGGTGGTCAGCCAGGGGGCGGCCTTGCGGAACTGGGTCATCACGGCCTGCCGCGGCCGGGCGGGCGAGAGCGTGAGCTGACCGGCCTCGCTGTGGGGGCCGATGGCCTCCCAGCGGTCGCGGCGGCTGTCGGCGGGGGTGACCTCGAAGGCGCCGGCGCCGGTGATCAGCCGGCCGTCGGCGGTGGTGGCCCGCACGGTCAGCCGGTAGGCGCCGGGGGTCTTGCCGGTGAGGTCGGCCTGGTAGTAGCCGACGCCGTTCATGGTGGTGGGGACGGTGACGGCGGTGCCGTGCGGCGGGGTGACCGTGACCCGCGGCGGGGCCTGCAAGGCGGTCGGGGCGGCGACGTACACGGTGGAACGGCCGTCGCTCGGGTCGGGGGTCGCCTGGACGGCCAGGTGCCGTACGACGAGCAGGTACGGCACCCGCAGGGCCGGGCCGCGGTCGGGGGTGGCGGTGATCCGGCCGCTGATCTCGGTGTCGCCGGCCGGCCGGGCGGTGCGCAGGGTGACCTCGACGGTCGCGGAGCGCCCGGCGGGGAGGGTGACCCGGGAGGGGGACACGGTGGTGGGCCCGGTGCCGCTCAGGGTGACGGTGCGGGGCGTCCTCCCGGGGTTGGCCAGGCGGATCTTCGCGGTCCCGCCGACGGTCCGCGCGCGCAGGTCGGCGAGGCCGAAGGAGAGGGCCGTCGGACTGGTGGTGACGGTGGCCGCGGCCGCGGCGGCCACGTCCAGCCTGCCGCTGCCCGCGGTGGTGGGGCCGGTGCCGGTGAGCGCCTTGGCCGTGCCGACCAGGGCGGACCGGATCGCGTCGGGGCGCTGGCCCGGGTGGAGTTGGCGGAGCAGGGCGGCGGCCCCGGCGACGTGCGGGGCGGCCATGGATGTGCCCGACATGCGGTAGACACCGGGCCCGTAGAGGGCCTTGGGGATGGTGGAGCGGATCTCCACGCCGGGGGCGACCAGGTCGGGCTTGAGGCCGAAGCCGGTGCCGGGGCCGCGCGAGGAGAAGGAGGCGATCTGGTCGGTGGCGTCGGTGCCGCGCAGGGTCACGGACACCTTCCCGGCGGCCAGCTTCCGGCTGAGCTGGGCGTACTGGGTGGCGTCGATGCCCATGAGGACCAGGCGGTCCATGCGCAGCGAGTCGCCGGACGCGGTGGTGCGGGCGAGGTCGGGGCGGGCGGGGGTCGCCGTGGCCGGGAGGGTGCCCGGTTCCGGGGCCGGGAGAGCGGCCGGGGCGCTGCCCGGTCCGGCGGCCAGTACGGGACCCGAGCCGGCCGGCAGGCCGCCGAGCACGGCGAGCGCGCCGCGCTTCTCGGCCTCGCGCGCCCAGTCGATGTCGTACTGGCTCAGCACGTCCGTGACGGGCGGGACGAGGATGTCGGCCCGCAGGATCTTGCCGCGGACGTCCCCGACGCGCTTCCAGTCAGCGGCGGTGCCCGCTCCGACGTCCACGAGCTCTGCGGTGACCGGTTTCCGGGGCGGGTTGGCGGAGATGATGCCCCGGTAGGTCTGGATCAGTTCGGGCCTCCGGCCGGCGAGGGAGGCGGCGGGGGTCCGCAGTCCGCTGGTGGAGGCGCCGACCGCGATGACGCCGGGGGCGGAGGCCGGGGTGCTGATGGTGCCGCGGCCGGGCCCGGCGTTGCCGGCCGCCGCGACGACGACCACGCCGGCCCGGACGGCGGCGCTCGCCGCGCGGCCCAGCGGGTCGGTGCCGTCGCCGGGGCCGCCCAGGCTCATGTTGACCACGTCCGCCGGATGGGGGTTGGCGGGGTCGGCGGCCGCCTCGATGCCGGCGATGATGTCGGAGGTGTAGCCGCTGCCGTCGGCGCCGATGACCTTGTAGGCCAGCAGGCTCGCATCGGGGGCCATGCCGGTGATGCCGCCCTTCGCGGCGGCCTTGCCGGCGATGATGCCCGCGACGTGGGTGCCGTGGCCGTTGTCGTCCATGGGGTCGGCGTCGTCGTTGGCGAAGTCGAAGCCGCCGAGGACCTTGTGGCCCTTGCCGAAGCCGCCGCCGAGGTCGGGGTGGCCGTAGTCCACGCCGCTGTCCAGGACCGCGACGACCGTGCCCTTGCCGGTGGCCTTCACTCCGGCCGGGTCCCGGCGCTTCCAGACCTCGGGCGCGCCGGTCAGCGGCACGCTGACGTCCGTCTGCGCCTGCATCCGGGTGTCGGGGCGGACCGCGAGCACACCCGGCAGCGCGGCCAGCCGCGCCGTCTCGGAGGCGGGCACCGTCATCGCCACCGCGTTGATCAGCAGGCCGAGTCTGCGGAGGCGGTCGGGGTGCAGTCCGGACCGCTGCGCCGTCCTGACGAAGGCGTCCTGCCGCGCGGCCAGGGCCTGTCGGGCCTCGCCGACGGCGGTGGCGGCGGCGCGGGCGGCCGGCGTGGTGAGCGACCCGCCGGGGGCGGCGGTGACCGCGGGGTTCCCCGAGAGTTCGACGATGACCCGCTGCTCCGGGTCGGGGGTCTCGGCGGCGGCGGAACCGGGCAGCGCGGTCAGCGTCCCGGCCAGCGCGGCGGTGGTGACCGCAACGGCTGCCAGGCGCCGTGGTGTTCGTGCGTTCTTGGCCATGGGTCGAAGTCCTAGTGCCGAAGTCACGCTGCGTACAACAGATCTTGGCGGCCCATTGCTGCCGCTGGCACAAGTGGGCCATTATCCGCATATGACGAACGAGCTCACCGCAGCCGGTATCGATCCGTTCGACGAGAGCGTCTACCGGGCCGTGTTGACCCGGCGGACGGCCGCGCCGGCCGAGCTCGCCGACGACCTCGGCTGCTCGCCGCTGCGCGCCGCGCGGGCCCTGGACCGGCTGCACGACCACGGCCTCGTCGGACGGCTCGCGGGGGTCCGGCGCCGGTACGCGGCGATCGAGCCGGGTGCCGCGGTCGAGTCCCTGGTCCGCACCCGGGCCGCGGAATTGGACCGGGTCCGGACGGCCGCGGGAGAGCTGTCCCGGCTCTTCGCGGCCGCCCAGGCCGGTACCGCCGGGGAGGACGAGGTGGAGATCGTCACCGGCCGCGAGGCGCTGGGCCGTTGGTTCGTCCGGCTCCAACAGGAGGCGCGCGAGGACGTCATGACCCTGGACCGGCCGCCGTACGCCCTGACCACCGCCAATCCGGTGGAGAGCACGGCCCTGGGGCGCGGGGTGCGCTACCGCGCGGTCTACGCTCCCGAGGCGCTGGAGTGGCCGGGGGTGCTCGAGGACATCCGCGGCCTGGTGCGCCGGGGCGAGCAGGCCCGGGTACTGCCCGGCCTGCGGATCAAACTGGCCGTCGCGGACCGCCGGTTGGCCCTGATGCCGCTCTCCCTGGACCTGGCCGACGGCGTCCGCGCCGCGGTGATCCGCCCCTCGACCCTGCTGGACGCCCTCACCGACTACTGGGAGGCGTGCTGGAAGCAGGCGCTGCCGCTGGACGCCCCCGCCGAGGACCCGCTCGGCGAGGAGGACCGTCTGGTGCTCACCCTGCTCGTCAGCGGCCTCAAGGACGAGGCGATAGCCCGCCAGCTCGGCTGGTCGGTCCGCACCATGCGCCGCCGCATGAGCCGCCTCCACGAACTCCTGGGCGCGGTCAACCGCTTCCAGGCGGGTGTGATCGCCACCCGCCGCGGCTGGATCTGACGGCCCGACGGAGCCGGCACCCCGCGCCCCCACGCCGCCCCCGCTCCCGGGCGGCGGCCCGGATCACGCACCCGGGCGGTGTTAGCCTGCGGCCATGCCCTCGCAGCTCGGGATGTTCGACAGGTTCGACGACGCCGTACCGGCCCCCGCCGGCCTCGACCGGCTCACCGAGCCGGTGGCCAGAGCGGTCGACGGCTGGTCGGGACCGGTCCCCGCCGACCGGATCCTGTACGTGGACACCGACCCGGCGATCGCCGACACCGCCGACTTCGTCGCGCACTACGGCCAGGAGCTGCTGGCGCAGTCGGCCAACTGCGTGGTGGTGGCCGCCAAGCGGGCCGGCGAGACCTCCTTCGCCGCCTGCCTGGTGCCCTCCTACGGCCGGGTGGACGTGAACGGCGCCGTACGCCGCCGGCTGGGCGCCCGCAAGGCGTCTTTCGCGCCGATGGAGACGGCCGTGGCGGCCACGGGCATGGAGTACGGCGGCATCACCCCGATCGGGCTGCCCGCCGACTGGCCGCTGCTGGTGGACCCGGCCGTCACCGAGATGCCGTACGTCCTGGTCGGCAGCGGCCGCCGGCGCGGCAAACTCCTCGTCCCGGGCGCCGCGTTCGCCCAGCTCCCGTCCGCCGAGGTGCTGCCGGGCCTCACACTCACCTCCTGACCGGTCACCCCTGACTGCGCAGGCAACCGGCCCCCGGTCCGTTCAGCAGCGCTCCGGGCCGGGGGCCGGGCGCTGGTCGCGGTCCCCGCGCGCGGGGGCCGGGAGGACCCGGGCCGCGGAGGTGCCGGCCGCGCACGGGGAACCGGTCCGGGCGGGGGAGGCCGGGGCCAGGACGATCACCGCGTCCTCGGGGGCGAGGGTCAGCGTCTCGTGTTTGGGCGGGTTCAGGCGTACCCCGTGGTCGGGGTCGTGGGGTGGCCGCCGGACGGTACGGGCCGCCGCGTGCAGCCGGTAGCCGACCACGCAGTGGCCGCGGCGGCGGCCGGCCTCCACGACGGTCGCGTAGCCGACGGGACGGCCGGTCAGGACGTACTCGCCGGCCGGCCGCAGGTGCAGGGTGTCGCCGGTGGAGGCGAGCAGCCGGTCGAAGACCGCCGCCAGGTGCCGGTCCTCCGCGATCTGGGTCATCAGCAGTCCGATGAGCCGGCTGCCCACGATGAAGTCGGCGCCCTCCCGGGCGGGCGCAAGCAGCCGGTTGCGGTCGTCGGCCAGCTCCGTGATCACGGCCAGCCGCCGCCCCGCCGCCTCCTCCAGGGCCCGCAGGTGCAGCAGCGTCACCAGGGTCCGGTCGTCGCCGCCGAGGGCGCCGCCGCCCGCGCCCGCCCCGCCGTACCCGAGCACCACGGCCCGGTCGAAGCCGAACACGTCGAGCCCCGCGAGCACATCGGGGTCGGTGGCGTCGCCGGCCAGGACCGTGACGGGCATCCGGCGCCCCGGGGCCCGCGCGCAGCGGTCCGCCGCACGCAGGTGCTCCTCCCCCGCCGCCATCACCACCAGCTCCGACCCCGCGGGCGCAGCGCCCTCCAGCTCCGCGACGATGCGCGGGGCGCGCGCGTTCCAGCCGAGCAGCAGGAAGCGCTCCGGGGTGCGCGGCGCGGGCGGGGCGGCGACGATCGCGCCGGTGTCCACGGGCGGCGGCGGGCCGCCGGAGGGCACGGCCGTGTCGTCGTCCTCGGTGATCACCACGATCCGGTCCGACGGGCCCAGCACGCTGTCGCAGGGCGGGTTCAGCTCCACCCGGCCGTCGGCCCGCAGCAGGCCGATCACGCTGGAGTCCTCGTACGCCAGCAGGAGTGCGCCGAAGGTGCTTCCGGCGAGTTCCGGGGCCGGCACCGTGTAGATCTCGTCCCCCGCGAAGGAGAACAGCTCGCGGTAGACCAGGGAGAGGCCGGGTTCGCAGGAGGTCCGGGCGATCAGCCGGGCGGTGACCTCCTCGACGTCCAGCACGTGCCCGTGTGCTCCGGCGGCCAGTTCGGCGGCCCGCCGGTGCCGCCCGTCGCGCACGGCCGCCACGACCACCGGGTGCCGGCCCGGTCCCCGCACCGCCGCTTCGAGGGCCAGCAGGGTCTTCACCACCTGCGCGTCCCCGTCCGGTCCGTCGTGGGTCAGGACCAGCACGGCCCGGGCGGTGGCCGGCGCGACCAGGGCCACGCCCGCCGGGTCGGTGGTCGTCCCGGTGCGGCAGATCAGCCGGGTGCGGCCCAGCCGTCCGACGGCGGCGCCGATCTCGTCCTCCATCTCCGCCTTGTCCCTGGGGCCGAGCAGGGCGAGCGCGGCACGGCGCTGGTTCGCGTTGGCCAGGACCAGTTCGGAGACGATCGGGAAGACCTGGTCGGACCAGCCGAGCAGGACGGTGTGACCGGACTCCAGCACGGTGGAGCGGCCGCGGCGCAGCGCGAGCACCTTGTCGTTGAGGCCGTTGGTGATGAGGCTGACGAGGGTCGACACGAACAGCAGCGCCACGAGCGCCAGCACCACCGACAGCAGCACGTACACGGGGCTGCCGACGGCTCCCCCGATCTTCAGCGTCTGCCCGACGCTGACCCAGACGGCCAGGGCCCGGCCGGAGAAGGTGGTGGGGCCGTGGGCGTCGGCCCACACGAGGGCCGCGCTCGCCGGCACGACGACGGCCAGGCACAGCAGGACGAACCAGCCGATGAGCATGGCCGTGCCGCGGGCCACGATCGTGTCGAACCAGTAGCGGGTACGGGCCCGGGCGGGCGTGCGGCCCGGGCGCCCCGCTCCGGCCCCGGCCACCGGTCCGGCCCCGGCCGCCGCGCGCCCCGGGCGCCGTCTCGCCGTCCGGCGTCGGGTACCGGCCGGGCGGGTGGGGCGTAATGCTGGCTTGCTAGCTGACAACCGGCGTTCCTCGGGCGCGTCGTGTACCGGGACGACCGGCGCCCCGCCAACTGCCGTTCCCCCGCACCGGACAGCCCCGGCACGGACGGGTCCGTACCCCACGCACCTTAGAGGGACGCCGGTTCCGCACCCCGGGATTGCCCCTAAACCCACCCGTAGCCTGAGGAACCGGACTCCCTTTCGGATTCCCGCGACCGCAGCCGCCGGGCCCGTCGCGAGGCCCCCGGAGGGCAGCCGGCCGCGGCACGTAGACTCCCCGGTGATCACAGGGGTGCACGAGACGGGGACGGGACGATGAAACTGACGGGACGCAAACCCGCCGCAGAGCAGCACGGCGGCGGCGACCGGCCGGCGGGCGCGGACCGGCCCATGAAGCTGGGCGAGGCGTTGTCGGAGCGCGCGGAGGCGACTCGGCGCGTGGAGCAGCTGCGGGCGCGCATCGCTGCCAACGCCCGCTACCAGGAGGGCGAGACCCCGGCCGAGGACGCCACCGCGCTCCTGGCCGATGCCACCGAGACCATGGTCGCCCTGGAAAGGCTCATCGGCCGGATCAACCGCACCAACTCCACCGTCGACATGGGTGCGGACGGCCTGCTGACCGACGCCCTGGCCCGGCGGGACATGCTGCGGCTGAAGCACTCGGTGCTGACCTCCGCGGCCGACGCGGCGGCGGGCAAGGAGGGCGGGCACGGACGGCAGATGCGCTCCGAGTTGAGGATGCTCAGCGCGCTCCCCGTGGCCGCGCTGCGCGCCCAGGCGGATGTGGTGGCCCGGCAGATCCGCGAGCTCGACGCGCGCATCCAGCGCACGAACTGGGAGGCCGACCTCCTGGACTGAGGACCGGCGACGTGGCGCAGGTAGTCGCCCCGGAGGCGTGTACGAACCGAGGCCGGCGGTCTTCCGGCCACCTTGGTGCGTGGAGAGCAACGCGGGGGTTCGATTCCCCGGACACGACGCAGCTCAGAACCGCCCACAGGTGACAGCGCACCGCGCACATCACATCACCACGTACAGATCCGGAGCGATGAGGGCGGGCTCGGGGCAGCCACGTCGCAGGAAGGCGCCCGCGCCGGGAGCAGAGCCTCCCGACGCGGGCGCCGCACGTTCCACCGACCGGCGGCGGGGCTCAGCTGCCGCCGGACCCCCCGGAGAAGCCCAGCACGTCGAGGTAGAGGGGCATCTCCCCGGTCCGGTCCGGCCGGGCGGCGGGTCGCGGCGAGCCGGGCAGGGTGCCGTCGGCCGAGCCGAGGAGGGCGTCGAGCGCGGCGGGGGTGAGGGTGCCCTGCAGGTCGAAGGAGGAGAACACGAAGGGCAGCCCTTGCGAGAGGAAGGGGTTGACGGCGCTCATGACCTCGAAGTGCAGGTGCGGGGCGTCACTGTTGCCGGAACTGCCCAGTTCGCCGAGCACGTCTCCGGCGCGCACCGGCATCCCGGGCGCCACCTTGCCCCGGGTGGAGCCGGGCCGCAGGTGCGCGTAGAGGACGTACTCCCCGGACGGCAGCCGTTCCACGACGTGGTTGCCGGAGTACTGCGCGAGGGGCATGTCCGGGGTCGAGGAGCCCGGCGTCTTGTCGGGGTACTCGTCGACCACCTCGACGATCCGGCCGGCGGCCGCGGCCCGGACCGGGGTTCCGTAGTACGGGTAGCTGCGGACCTGGTCGGCGGGTCCGTGGAAGAGCGCGCCGCCCTTGTCCAGCCGGACGAAGTCGATGGCGAAGCGTTCGCCGAAGAGGGCCGAGCCGTCGACGGGCGAGGCCGAGGACCGGTGGGCGGTGATCGTCGCGCAGCAGCCGTTGGCGTCCAGCCAGCCGTCGCCGTCCAGGGGCGGTTGCAGCACCACCGGCCGGCGGTCGGGCACTCGCAGGGGGGCGACGTCCTCCTTGACGGTCGCGGGGATGATCCCGAGGGCCTTCGGATAGGAGACCGCGATCACGTGGCGGAGGTCGAGGGGGAAGGCCGTCCCTGGGGGCACGATCGCATCGAGCCAGACCCTGCCCTGCCGGCCCGGCGCCAGGACGGTGTCCGCCGGCGGTTGCTCGGCCGGCGCCCCCGACGGCCGGAAGACGTCGAGCAGCCGGCCGCCGTCGAGGGATTCGAGGGTCGCTCCCGGCGCCGTGACGCTCACCCCGGTGACTGTGGCGGGCAGCGGCGACATGTTGGTCAGGACCAGCTCGTAGACCAGGTGGGTCCGGCCGTCGGTGGCCTTCACCGGTTGTGGCACCACCGTCGGCTCGACGGTGACGGGGGTGATCTGCACGTCGGGGGTCGCGGCCCGGACCGCGGCCGGTGTGCGGTCGGCGACGCCGGCCGGATCCGCCGCCGCCGCGGGTGCCACGGCTAGTAACGGGAGCAGGAGCGCTCCCGCTGCGCAGGTGGAAAGGGCCGCATGTCCCCGCATGGCGTTCACATCCCCGCGTCGACGGCGTCGATGGCGTAGGTCCACGGAACTTCCAGCGTGTCACCCGCGCGGCGGCGGGGCACCTCGGCGGGGTGGCGGGTGCCGCGATCCGGCCCGCCGGTCGGCCTCAGCGGCCCCGGGGGCCCAGTGCCGGGCCGGGGAAGGTGACCTGCGTCAGGCGTTCGGAGAGGGCCCACAGCCGGGCGGCCCGCTCGTCGTCCTGGGCGTGGGCGCTGCGCTGGGCGGGGCCCGGGTGGCCTCGCAGTTCGCCGCGCCCGTCGGGTCCGGTGTAGCTGTCCCCGGGCAGCGGCTGGGTGGCGGCGTAGAGGGTGGGGAGGGCTCCCATGGCGTCGGACTGGGCCATCAGCCGGTTGGTGACGGCCAGCATCAGGCGCTGGGCGACGCCGGCGGAGCGGCCCTGGAGGTTGGTCGCGGCGTACCCGGGGTGTGCGGCGTGCGCGGTGACCGGTGAGCCGGCTGCGGTCAGGCGGTGCTGGAGTTCCCGGGTGAAGAGCAGGTTGGCCAGCTTGGACTGCTGGTACGCGCGCCAGGGGCGGTAGTCGCGCTCGGAGTTGACGTCCGCGAAGTCGATGTCCACGCCGGGGCGCCGGTGGGCGTTGGAGGCGACGGTGACGACCCGGTCGGTGAGGTGCGGGAGCAGCAGGTTCGTCAGGGCGAACGGCCCGAGGTGGTTGGTGCCCAGCTGCATCTCGAAGCCGTCGGCGGTGCGCGCCTCGGGGACGGCCATCACGCCGGCGTTGTTGACCAGGATGTCCAGGGAGCGGTCCCAGCCGGCGGCGAAGGCCCGGACGGAGGACAGGTCGGCGAGGTCGAGGCGGCGTACCTCGGTGCTGCCGGTCAGGGTGGCGGCGAGGCGTTCGCCGCGTGCGGTGTCCCGGACGGCGAGGACCACATGGGCTCCGGCCCGCGCCAGCTCCCGTGCCGTCACGGCGCCGAGCCCGCTGGTGGCTCCGGTGACGACGACGGTCCGGCCGGTCAGGGAGGGGAGGTCTGCGGCGGTCCAGGGGGTTCTGGTCGATGCGCTCATGTATCTCAGGCTGGCACCGTCCCGCCATGTTGTCAATGACTACATAGTTGGCGGTGACAACATTGTGGCGGTAGGGTCTGCCCCATGCAAGAACGCAGCTACCACCACGGCAACCTGAGGACCGCGCTCCTGGAGGCGGCGGAGCGGTCGGTCGTCGAGCACGGCGCCGCGGCGCTGTCGCTGCGCGAGCTGGCCCGGGAACTGGGCGTGAGCCATGCGGCCCCCCGGCGCCACTTCCCGGACCGGGCGGCCCTGCTGGACGCCCTCGCCGCGCGCGGCTTCGACATGCTCCGGGAACAGCTCGTCGGGGCGCTGGCCGAGGCGGGACCCGCCTTCGAGGCCCGGCTGCACGCGATCGCCCGGACCTACGTGGCCTTCGCCACCGGCCGCATGCCGGTCGTGGAGCTGATGTACGCCGGCAAGCACGCGGCGGACACCGCGGCCGCGCCGGCCGCCGCACGCGCCGCGTACGCCGTCCCGTACGCCGCGATCGAGGAGGCCCACCGCGAGGGCCGACTGGCCGAAGGACAGCACCCGCAGGCCGCCGCCCGCCTGGTCTATGCGGTCGTCCACGGACTCGCGGTGCTCCTCAACGGCGGCATCATCGACCCCGCCGACGCCCCGGCCACCGTGGACACCGCGGTCGACGGGCTCCTGCACGGCCTGGGCCGGGGCTCCGTACAGGACGGATGAGCGGGGCCGGGACCAGTCCACCGAAGGCCGGTGACTAGGGTGGCCGGCATGACGATCTCCCTCGATTCCTACCGGCTGGTGTACGGATGCATGGGGCTGGGCGGCGACTGGGACGACCCGTCCTACGGCCCGGCCGACGTGGCGCACGCGGAGGCGGCGGTGGAAGCCGCACTGGACAGCGGCATCACGGTGTTCGACCACGCGGACATCTACCGCCGCGGCAAGGCCGAGGCGGTCTTCGGGGAGGTGCTGAGCCGGGCCGCGGGACTGCGGGAGCGGATCGTCATCCAGACCAAGTGCGGGATCCGGCTCGGCGACGGCGTCCGGCCCGGGATCTACGACCTGCGCGGTGAGACGATCGCGCGCCGGGTCGAGGAGTCCCTGCACCGCCTGCGGACGGACGTCATCGACATCCTCCTGCTGCACCGGCCGGACCCGCTGGCCGACCCGGCGGAGGTGGCCGCGGCCCTGACGTCCCTGCACCGGCAGGGCCTGGTACGCCGCTTCGGGGTGTCCAACATGGGCGCCCCCGGCATGAAGGAGCTTCAAGACCACCTCGAACTCCCGCTGGTGGCCAACCAGTTGGAGATGAGTCTGGCGAGCCGGGACTGGCTGGAGGCGGGCGTCCTGGTCAACACCCCCGCTGCCGCCGGCAACGGCTTCCCGCTGGGCACGCTGGAGCACTGCCGCGCACACGACGTACGCCTGCAGGCCTGGGGCGCGCTGGCCCAAGGCCGCTTCACGGGCCGGCCGCAGTCCCCCGAGGACGAGCGCACGGCGGAGCTGATCGCGCGCCTGGCCGAGGCCAAGGACACCACCCCCGAGACCGTCCTGCTGTGGTGGCTGCAGCGGCACCCGGCCCGGATCGCCCCGGTCATCGGCACCGCGCGACCGGACCGGATCCGAGCCTGCGCGGACGCCGTCGGACGGCAGCCGGAACTCAGCCACGACGAGTGGTACGACCTGTGGCTGACGGCCCGCGGCACCCCGCTCCCGTAGGCCGTGCTCGGCACCGTCGCCCGACGACCTGGAACCGGGGTTGCGTGATCTGGAGGCGGGCGCGGGTGCCGGTGCCCAGGGCCGCCGGAACCGACGGGTCGGTCACGCGCCGCTGAACGGGCTGTCCGTCCGCGGGGGTTGTAGCGTGGCCCGATGCGGAGCGGCGTATATCGGGATGTGGGCGAGACCGCCTGGTCGTGGGTGTTGGACCAGGTGCGCGAGGCCGAGGGACCGTGGCTCGTGGAGGCGGTGGTGGAGGGTGGTCCGGAGGCCGTGTCGCCGCCGGCGGACCGTGATTCGCTGTACGCGGGGATCGCCGGCCTGGCCCCGGTGCTGGCCGAGATCGCGCAGTACCGGGAGCTGAGCGCGCGGGAAGCGGCACTGGCGACCGGCATCGTGAGCAGGCTGTCGGCACAGGCCGGGCAGCGGACGGAACCCTCGCTGTACGACGGGCTCGCAGGCGACGCGACGGCGCTCAGACTGCTCGCCCCGGGCGAGGAAGCGGTGGCACTGCGGCGGCTGGCCGCCCTGGCGACCGGCGACGGATGGAAGACCACCCTCGATTTCGAACCGGGCTCCGACGCGCCCCTCACCGACGTCGTCATGGGGACCGCGGGCGTCGTGATGACGGCGGTCTGGGCGCAGGGCCCGTTCGCAGCGGCGATCGCGACGACGGGAGGCGAGGCGCTGCTGCGGGCGGCGGACCGTACGGAGGCGGGCCTGGACTGGGGCATGACGCCGGGGAGCCCCTCGAGGGCACCGAACTACTCGCACGGAACCGCCGGCATCGCCGCCGCACTGGCGGTCGCGGGCACCGCCCTGGACCGTCAGGACTTCATCGAGGCCGCAGTGGAAGGCGCCCGGCACGTCCTCTCCGTGGGGTCCTTGGAGGACGCCGGTTTCGTCGTCCCGCACACGATCCCGCCGTCGAGACGCGAGGTGGAACCGGTGACGTACACCTGGTGCCACGGCCCGGCGGGCACCGCGCACCTGTTCACCGCCCTGGCGCACGCAGGTGTCGCCGAGGTCGCGGGCCACGACGTCGACGAACTGCGGCACCGCTGCATGACCTCGATCCTCACCTCCGGCCTGCCGCAACGCCTGCGTCCCGGCTTCTGGGACAACGACGGCCGCTGCTGCGGAACGGCAGGCGTCGGAGACGTCCTGCTGGACGCCGCCCAGGACTGCCGGGCGCCGCAGCGGAGGCAGACCCTGGTACGGGCCGCGCAGCGGATGGGCGATGCGCTGGTCGACCGGGTCATCAGGGATGACGCGGGCGCCCGCTGGCGCTTTCTGGAACATCGCGAGGACCCGCCGCTGCTGCCGCCCCGGACGACGTGGATGCAGGGCGCGGCAGGCATCGCGGCCTACCTCCTGCGCCTCGCCCGGTACGGCGAGAGCGGCCCCGACGCCCCGGTCGTGGACCGCCCGGACCAGTGGTGGGCCGTGCCGGCGCACCTGCGCAGTACGCGCACGGACTCATGAGCGGGTGGTGACCTCGTTCAGGTACGGGCGGTCGCGGTCCGCGACCTCCTCGACCGGGCCGGCCGCACGGAGCACCGTGTCCAGGACCCGGTCCGGCTCGGCTGCGTAACAGTGCGCGAACCAGGCCATGTTCGCCTCGACCACCGCCCAACCGCCGTCGGCGAGGCGGCCGATGTCCAGGCACACCGCGCTGGGCAGCCCGTCGGCGGCGGCTTCGAGGACCGTGCGGCCGAAGGCCCGGCTGCCGGGGTCCAGCGGCGCCGGGTCCAGCCGCCCGTGGACGGCGTAGCGGCTGCCGGTGGCGACCTCGCCGTCGAGGACGAACAGCCGGTACTCCGCGGTGAACTCCACCACCTCGCTCACCAGCACGGGCGTGGCACCGTCGAGCCCGCGGGGCAGACCGGTCCCGTCCCGGTGCACGGCGGCCGGCAGCAGGTCGATCTTGGCCGAGGGCGGCTTCACGAACGCCGGTTCCCGCAGGGTCCGGGCCTCGGCCAGGGTGGTGAGCCGGATCCGGCGGTGCAGCAGGGCGGGCGGGAGGCGGGTCAGCCAGTCGTCGGCCGGCTCCAGCAGGCCGAACCCCAGCGTGCCGGCGCAGGCCGCGGCCGCGCGGGGGCCGCCGTACCAGTGCACCCGGCGCCCGACGGCGTCGGCCGCCCGGCCGACCACCTCGAGCCCGCGCCAGGCCGCCGCCCGGGCCAGCAGCTCGGCGGTGGAGGTACGGGGTGCGGGGGTGAGGAGGACGGCAGGTCCGCGGGGTTCCATCCCGCGACCCTAACCAAGCCGCCCGGCCAGCTGAACCGGTTTCCGTGGCCGCCGGGTTGCCGGGTCGGCGGGGCTAGAACGGGTCCGGGTCGATGAGGATCCGGCCGGCGGAGGCCGTGCAGACGGTCCAGTGGCCGTCGTCGCGGTGCAGGTCCAGGGACACCTGGACCGGGGCGCCGCCCTTCGGGGTGAGGTCGACGTTGACGGAGGCGCTGTCGCCGGTCTCGATGGAGGAGACGATGTGGTGCCCGAAGCCGGGGCCCGCGAGCCGGTGGAGGGCCGCCGCCGGGTCCTCCTGCCCGGCCGGACAGCCGCCGCCCGCCCCGCGCGCCGGTACGGTCGCGCCGTCCCCCACCGTGGTCAGGTAGGAGCCCACCGCCCGGTGGAGTTCGCTGGTCCCGAACATCCCGGGGAGCACCAGCGCCAGCACGATCGCGGCCACCGCCACGGGCACGGCCACCGCCAGGACCACGGCCCACCGGCCCGGCCCACGTCTTCCGCCCACCACTGCTGTCCCTTCACCCCTCGGGCCCGCGGCTCCGTACCGCTCCCCTGCCGGCAAGGACGCGACGGCCGCGGCAACCGTTCCCCCGGCCGCCGGTCAGGGGCACTTCTCGTCGGTCTTGACGACCTGGAACGACACGGGGCGGCCGGCGAGCGGCGCGCCGGCCGCCGGGGTCTGCGCGCAGACCTGCCAGTTCGACTCCATGAGGACCATGCGGCCGTGCAGCGCGTCCTTCACGGTGACGCTCGCATTTCCGGGGAGCGCGGCGCGCACCGCCTTCATGCCCTTCCCCACGAAGTCCGGCATGGTGTCGCCGGCGGCGCTGGGGGCGGGGGCGTCGTGCGCCGGGCAGGTCTCCTCGAGCTTCACGGTGCCGAGGTCGATCCGCGCGCCGGTGTCGGTCTTCGTACCCGCCGCGGGGGTCTGGGAGCAGACCTTCCAGTTGCGGTCCAGGACCTGGAGGCGGTCGCGGCCGAGGGCGTCGTGGGAGGCGAGGTCGCGGAAACCGGCGGCCTGCGCCTCGTCCTGGGCGGCCTGGAGGCCCTTGCCGACCAGGTCGGGCAGGGTCGCGGTGCGGCTGCCCGGCCCGGCGCCGGAGTGCGCGGCCGAGGGCTTCGCGGGCGCGCCGGGGGTCGTGGGCTTCCCGTCGTCGGCACTCTGCGGGGTGCAGGCGGCCAGGGCGAGGACGGCGGACGCGGTGAGGAGACCGGCGGTGTGGTGGATGCGCATCGGGTCAGGATGGCGCGCGCGGCCGAGGTCCGTACGGCGTGTCACCGTCCTGTGACGCACGAGCCCCCGGGGCGGCCGGGGGTTCCCCCCACGGGGTCCGGACCGCCGGGGGGGCGACGCCGGACCACGCTCGGACCGCCCGCCGCCCGCCGTCACGCCGTCAGGCCTCAGGCGTCCGGAGCGGTGCCTCCGTCCTCGACGAGGTGCTTGAAGCGCTGCATGTCGCCCTTGGCCCGCTGGTCGGCGAAGCCGTGCTTGTCGCCGATGCTGTCGGCCATCCCGTCGGGGTCGAAGTCCATCATCAGCGTCACCTCCGTCCGCGCCGGATCGATCGGGCGGAAGGTGACCAGCCCGGACTGCTCCGTCTCACCGCCGACCGTCACCCACGCGACCTTGTGGTCCGGCACCTGCTCGGTGATCTCCGCGTCGAACTGCCGCTCCACGCCCTCGACGTTCGTCACCCAGTGCGTGAGGGTGTCGCTGCGCTGCTCGATCCGCTCCACGTCCGCCATGAACTGCGGGTACGACTCGAAGCGGGTCCACTGGTTGTAGGCGGTCGTCACCGGGACGTCCACCTCGATCGACACCTTGACCTGCGACATCAGCAAGGTTCCCTTCCGTCCTGGGGGTCACCGTCGGCGGCGGCCGGCGGTGCGGGACATCCCTGCCCCGCCACCGGGCGCACCCTCGTCCCGAGCCCCGGGCACCACCCACCCGGGATCGGATTCCTGGCGTGTCCGCGGCACTCGGCCCACGCGCCGGGGAGTCGACGGTGAACTCGGCCGGCTCCTGGTGGAAGAGGCCCT
>NZ_JBFBGK010000106.1:0-29171 GCF_040684615.1 Streptomyces sp. NPDC089919 | reverse complement strand
AGCGGCTTCGCCGTGGCCCTCCGGGCCATCCCAGGCCCGGGCCTGCCTCCGGACCAGCCTGCCACACCCCCGCAAGCGCCTCCCCGCCCATCCCGACCACCCGCGGGAGGCGGAAAAAAGGGGGGGCGGGTTACTTCTTGCCGCCGCCCAGGATCTGGCCGAGGAGGTCGCCCAGGCCGCCGCCCGCGGAGGGGGCGGCGCCGGGGGCCGGGGCGGCGGCGCCAGGGGCGCCCTTGGCGGCGGCCCGCTTCGCGAAGACCGCCAGCAGCACGGGGATCAGCATCTCGATCACCCGGGTGATCGTCGGCGCCGGGATCCCGGTCTTCTTCGAGACCGCCTGCGCCACCGGCTTGCTCACCTTCGCGAGGACCCCCGCCATCAGCCCGCCGCCGAGCAGCCCGCCGCCGAGCGTGGCGACGCCCTGCAGCGGCGGCTCGGACACCTCGGCGACGGCCTGGCGGACCTCGTCGTCGTCGGACTCGGCCTTCTCCTGGAGGCCGCCCGTCAGGGTGCCGACGGTGGTCTGGATCATCTCGCGCGCGCCGGCGCCGTCCGTGCCGAGCAGGCCGGCGATCTCGGTCAGCCGGTCGTCGCCCAGCTCGCTCAGGACGTCGTCTTCGAAGGAGTTCTCGCTCATGCGTGAAACGCTACGTCTGGACGGATTTGGTGGCATGTCGGGTACTCCGAACGTCACGGAAAAATAAATCTCGGCTGTGCGTGCAACCGTTGGCCCCGGTCGCGGGTCGTACTGTGCGTCGGTGCTTCCGGGGGAATCCGGGGGGATGGGGAAGCCCGGCAGGGGTGGGGTAACGCATTGGGCCCGCGGACGATCAGTCCGCGGGCCCAATGCGTCTTTGCGGACGACCGCCCCCACCGGTGTCGGCGGCCGCCTGTAGCGTCGGGGCATGTCGAATCTGGCCGTGGTCGAGGGGGTCCTCGAGCGGATCACGTACGCCAATGAGGAGAGCGGCTACACCGTCGCGCGGGTGGACACCGGGCGCGGCTCCGGAGACCTCCTGACGGTCGTCGGATCGCTGCTCGGTGCGCAGCCCGGCGAGTCCCTGCGCATGGAGGGCCGCTGGGGCTCCCACCCGCAGTACGGCCGCCAGTTCAGCGTGGAGAACTACTCGACGGTGCTGCCGGCCACCATCCAGGGCATCCGCCGCTACCTCGGCTCCGGTCTCATCAAGGGCATCGGGCCGCGGATCGCCGACCGGATCGTCGAGCACTTCGGCACGGACACCCTGGACGTCATCGAGACCGAGCCGAAGCGGCTGGTCGAGGTGCCCGGGCTGGGCCCCAAGCGGACCAAGTTGATCGGCGCCGCCTGGGAGGAGCAGAAGGCCATCAAGGAAGTGATGGTCTTCCTCCAGGGCGTCGGCGTCTCCACCTCCATCGCGGTGCGGATCTACAAGAAGTACGCCGACGCCTCCATCTCGGTGGTGCGCAACCACCCCTACCGGCTGGCCGCGGACGTCTGGGGCATCGGCTTCCTGACCGCGGACAAGATCGCCCAGGCGGTCGGCATCCCGCACGACAGCCCCCAGCGGGTCAAGGCGGGCCTCCAGTACGCCCTGTCCCAGTCCACCGACCAGGGGCACTGCTACCTGCCCGAGGAGCGGCTGATCGCGGACGCGGTCAAGCTCCTCCAGGTGGACACCGGCCTGGTGATCGACTGCCTGGCCGAACTGGCCGCAGAGGAGGGCGTGGTCCGCGAGAGCGTCCCGGACCCGGCCGGCGGCGATCCGGTCACGGCCGTCTACCTGGTGCCCTTCCACCGCGCCGAGCTCTCCCTGACGGCCCAGCTGCGCCGCCTGCTGGGCACCGAGGAGGACCGGATGCCGGGCTTCCGGGAGGTCGACTGGGACAAGGCCCTGGGCTGGCTGGCCGGGCGCACCGGTACCGAGCTGGCCCCCGAGCAGCGGGAGGCCGTCCGGCTGGCGCTGACCCGCAAGGTCGCCGTGCTCACCGGCGGCCCCGGCTGCGGCAAGTCCTTCACGGTCCGCTCCGTCGTCGAGCTGGCCCGGGCCAAGAAGGCCAAGGTGCTCCTGGCGGCCCCCACCGGCCGGGCGGCCAAACGCCTGGCGGAGCTGACCGGGGCCGAGGCCTCGACCGTGCACCGGCTGCTGGAGCTCAAGCCCGGCGGGGACGCCGCGTACGACCGGGACCGGCCGCTCGACGCCGACCTGGTGGTGGTCGACGAGGCCTCCATGCTCGATCTGCTGTTGGCCAACAAGCTCGTCAAGGCGGTGGCCCCGGGCGCCCACCTGCTGCTGGTGGGGGACGTGGACCAGCTGCCCTCGGTGGGGGCCGGGGAGGTGCTGCGGGACCTGCTGGCCGAGGGCGGCCCGGTGCCCGCCGTACGGCTCACCCGCATCTTCCGGCAGGCCAAGCAGTCCGGCGTGGTCACCAACGCCCACCGGATCAATACCGGCCAGCCGCCGCTGGTCCAGGGGCTGCCGGACTTCTTCCTCTTCGCCGAGGAGGACACCGAGGCGGCCGGCCGGCTCACGGTCGACGTGGTCGCCCGGCGGATTCCGGCCAGATTCGGCCTCGACCCGCGGCGGGACGTCCAGGTGCTGGCGCCCATGCACCGGGGCCCGGCCGGCGCCGGCACGCTCAACGGCCTGCTCCAGCAGGCCCTCACCCCGGCGCGGCCGGACCTGCCGGAGAAGCGCTTCGGCGGCCGGGTCTTCCGGGTGGGGGACAAGGTCACCCAGATCCGCAACAACTACGAGAAGGGCGCCAACGGCGTCTTCAACGGCACCGTGGGCGTGGTCACCGCCCTTGACCTGGACGAACAGCGGCTGACCGTGCGCACCGACGAGGACGAGGACGTCCCGTACGACTTCGACGAGCTCGACGAGCTGGCGCACGCCTACGCCGTCACCATCCACCGCTCCCAGGGGAGTGAATATCCGGCCGTGGTGATCCCCGTCACCACCGGGGCATGGATGATGCTCCAGCGGAACCTGCTCTATACGGCTGTCACCCGAGCGAAGAAACTGGTCGTACTGGTGGGTTCCCGCAAGGCCTTGGGCCAGGCGGTGCGTACCGTTTCCGCAGGCAGGAGGTACACCGCGGTCGCCCCGAGGCTGTCCGGACGGCTACCGGTGGGAAACATCACCAATAAATGATCGATCATTGGGGTTTCCTCCCCTGGTGCAGAGGGGGCAGTATGTGCAGGTTGACGGCACTCAGTGCCGCCAAGGGGCCCAAAGGCCGACCCCGAGTGCACTCTCCTGCGCCAAATGGGGGAAGGTAGAGGCAGTCAGGGCACCTCGAAGAAGAGGCACTACGTCGGTGAGGGATGACGTGAGCGACAACTCTGTAGTACTGCGGTACGCGGACGGTGAATACACCTACCCGGTGGTCGACAGCACCGTCGGCGACAAGGGCTTCGACATCTCGAAGCTCCGCGCCCAGACCGGTCTGGTCACCCTGGACAGCGGCTACGGCAACACCGCCGCCTATAAGTCCGCGATCACCTACCTCGACGGCGAGCAGGGCATCCTGCGCTACCGGGGCTACCCGATCGAGCAGCTGGCGGAGCGCTCGAGCTTCATCGAGGTCGCCTACCTGCTGATCAACGGCGAGCTGCCGACCGTGGACCAGCTCGCGTCGTTCCGCAACGAGATCACCCAGCACACGCTGCTGCACGAGGACGTCAAGCGCTTCTACGACGGCTTCCCGCGCGACGCGCACCCGATGGCGATGCTGTCCTCCGTGGTCAGCGCGCTGTCGACGTTCTACCAGGACAGCCACAACCCGTTCGACGAGAAGCAGCGCCACCTCTCGACGATCCGCCTGCTGGCCAAGCTGCCGACGATCGCCGCGTACGCGTACAAGAAGTCGGTCGGCCACCCGGTCGTCTACCCGCGCAACGACCTCGGCTACGTCGAGAACTTCCTGCGCATGACCTTCTCCGTGCCGGCCCAGGAGTACGAGCTGGACCCGGTCGTGGTCTCGGCCCTGGACAAGCTGCTGATCCTGCACGCGGACCACGAGCAGAACTGCTCCACCTCCACCGTGCGCCTGGTCGGCTCCTCGCAGGCGAACATGTTCGCCTCGATCTCCGCGGGCATCAGCGCGCTGTGGGGCCCGCTGCACGGCGGCGCCAACCAGTCGGTGCTGGAGATGCTCGAGGGCATCCAGGCCAACGGCGGCGACGTCGACTCCTTCATCAACAAGGTGAAGAACAAGGAGGACGGCGTCCGCCTGATGGGCTTCGGCCACCGGGTGTACAAGAGCTTCGACCCGCGCGCCAAGATCATCAAGGCCGCGGCCCACGACGTCCTCTCGGCCCTCGGCAAGTCCGACGAGCTGCTGGACATCGCGCTCAAGCTCGAGGAGCACGCGCTCTCCGACGACTACTTCGTCCAGCGCAACCTGTACCCGAACGTGGACTTCTACACGGGTCTGATCTACCGCGCCATGGGCTTCCCGACCGAGATGTTCACCGTGCTCTTCGCGCTCGGCCGGCTGCCCGGCTGGATCGCCCAGTGGCACGAGATGATCAAGGAGCCGGGTTCCCGCATCGGCCGCCCGCGCCAGATCTACACCGGCGAGGTCCTGCGCGACTTCGTCCCGGTCGAGGAGCGCTGAGCCACCGGCTCGCTCCCACCGCACAGAGAAAAGCGCCCCGCCTTCGATCCCCCCACGGGTCGATGACGGGGCGCTTTCCCTATCCCCGGTGCGGATTCCCCCCACGGGACCCGAGCCGGGTGTCGGCGTGGGGCGCCAGGCCCCTTTTGGGTGTCTGCCGGGACCCGCACGTGGTCGGGGGGGCCGCTCTCAGCTCCCCGACGGCGCGGTGCCCCGGCCGGTTCGATGCACGGGCGTCCCCCAAGACGTCCGTCCGGAACGTCCCCCAAGACGTTTCCAGGCATCGCCTCATTAGACTCGCGCTTTCCCCGGATGGTTACGCACGCGACGCTGTGATCTGTGTCTCGTGTGAAGGATCCGTGTGCGAGGTGCGCAGATTACCGGTCCCGGGCGATCAACGGAAGGACCGCAGACGCAGGCTGTTGGACACCACGAAGACCGAGGAGAAGGCCATCGCGGCCCCCGCGATCATCGGGTTGAGCAGTCCGGTGGCGGCCAGCGGCAGGGCGGCGACGTTGTAGCCGAAGGCCCAGAAGAGGTTGCCCTTGATGGTGGCCAGGGTGCGCCGGGCCAGCCGGATCGCGTCCGCCGCCACCCGCAGGTCCCCGCGGACCAGGGTCAGGTCCCCGGCCTCGATGGCCGCGTCCGTACCGGTGCCCATGGCCAGGCCCAGGTCGGCCTGGGCGAGGGCGGCGGCGTCGTTGACCCCGTCGCCCACCATGGCGACCGTCCGGCCCTCCGCCTGCAGCCGCTTGACCACGTCCACCTTGTCCTGCGGCAGCACCTCGGCGATCACCTCCTCGATGCCCACCTCGCGGGCCACCGTCTCGGCCACCGCCCGGTTATCGCCGGTCAGCAGGACCGGGGTCAGGCCCAGGGCGCGCAGCCGGGCGACCGCTTCCGCGCTGGTCTCCTTGACCGTGTCGGCGACCGTCAGCAGGCCGCGGGCCGCGCCGTCCCAGGCCACCAGGACCGCCGTACGTCCGGCCGCCTCGGCGGCCGCCTTCGCCTCGG
The DNA here is from genome assembly GCF_040684615.1 of Streptomyces sp. NPDC089919. Classification (NCBI taxonomy): domain Bacteria; kingdom Bacillati; phylum Actinomycetota; class Actinomycetes; order Kitasatosporales; family Streptomycetaceae; genus Streptomyces; species Streptomyces sp. NPDC089919. Next base: position 23,552 of record NZ_JBFBGK010000106.1, on the reverse strand, counting down.
CCAGGGCGGCCGGCAGGGCGATCGAGGCGTCCGCCAGCAGCCGCTCGCGGCCGACCAGGACGCGGTGGCCGTCGACGGTGCCGCGCACCCCCAGCCCCGCGACGTTCTCGAAGCCCTCGGGGACCGGCAGGGCGCCGGCCCGCTCGGTGGCACCGGCGGCCACGGCCCGGGCCACCGGGTGCTCGGAGGCGTGCTCCAGCGAGCCGGCCAGGCGCAGCAGCTCCCGCTCCTCGGTCTGCCCGTCGGTGACCACGTCCTGGAGGGACATCCGGCCGGTGGTGACGGTGCCCGTCTTGTCGAGGACGACGGTGTCGACCTTGCGGGTGGACTCCAGCACCTCGGGCCCCTTGATCAGGATGCCGAGCTGGGCGCCCCGGCCGGTGCCGACCAGCAGGGCGGTCGGGGTGGCCAGGCCCAGGGCGCAGGGGCAGGCGATGATCAGCACGGCGACCGCGGCGGTGAATGCGGCGGTGTAGTCCTGGACGAGGAACGCCCAGGTCAGCCAGGTGGCGAGGGCGATGAAGAGGACCACCGGCACGAACACCCCGGCGATCTTGTCGGCCAGCCGCTGCACCTCGGCCTTGCCGCTCTGGGCCTCCTCGACCAGCTTGGCCATCCGGGCGAGCTGGGTGTCGGCGCCGACCCGGGTGGCCTCGACGACCAGCCGGCCGCCGGCGTTGACGGTGGCGCCGGTGACGGCGTCCCCGACGGTCACGTCCACCGGGACCGACTCGCCGGTGAGCAGGGCGGCGTCCACCGCGGAGCTGCCCTCGACGACGGTGCCGTCGGTGGCGATCTTCTCGCCGGGCCGGACCACGAACCGGTCGCCCACGGCCAGTTGCGCCACCGGGATGCGGACCTCGGTGCCGCCGCGCAGTACGGCCACGTCCTTGGCGCCGAGCTCCAGCAGGGCGCGCAGTGCGGCGCCGGCCTTCCGCTTGGAGCGGGCTTCGAGGTAGCGGCCGAGCAGGAGGAAGCCGATGACCCCGGCCGCGACCTCCAGGTAGATGGTGGAGGCGCCGTCGGCGGGGGAGGCGGTCAGCTCGAAGCCGTGCCGCATGCCGGTCATGCCCGCGTGGCCGAAGAACAGGGCCCACAGCGACCAGCCGAAGGCGGCCAGGGTGCCGAGGGAGACCAGGGTGTCCATGGTGGCCGCGCCGTGCCGGGCGTTGCTCCAGGCGGCCTTGTGGAAGGGGTACCCGCCCCAGACGACCACCGGAGCGGCCAGGGTCAGGGACAGCCACTGCCAGTTGTCGAACTGGAGGGAGGGGACCATCGCGAGCAGCACGACGGGGGCGGCCAGCAGGGCCGAGACGAGCAGCCGGTGGCGCAGCGCGCCGAGTTCGGCGTCCGGGGCCTCCGGGGCGGCCGCCGGGTCCGGCTCCGGGGCGGCGGCGGCCGGCGGCGGGGGCTCCTCGGCGGTGTACCCGGTCTTGACGACGGTGGCGATCAGATCGGCCACCTGGAGGCCGGCGGGGTAGCCGATCCGGGCCTTCTCGGTGGCGTAGTTGACCGTCGCGGTGACGCCGTCCATGCGGTTGAGCTTCTTCTCGATGCGGGCCGCGCAGGAGGCGCAGGTCATCCCGCCGATCGACAGCTCGACCTCGTGGTCGGGCGCCGCGGGCGCTATCGGTTCGTCGTGCAGGGTGCTGCTCATGTCCGGCTCCAAGGGGAGGGCCGGGTCGTACGGGTCCAGTATGAGCTGGCCGGTACGGCCCGGCAGAAGTCCTGCGTGGTGCGGGGCCTGCGGGGGTGGGGGGTCAGGCGAGGCCGACGAGCTCGTAGCCGGCCTCGTCGACGGCGGCGCGGACCTCTTCGAGGTCCAGCGGGGCGGCGGAGACCACGGTGACCTCGCCGGTGCCGGCCACGGCCTTGACCGAGCTGACCCCGGCCAGGGCGGAGACCTCAGCGGTCACGGCGCCCTCGCAGTGGCCGCAGGTCATCCCGGTCACCCGGTAGACGGCGGTGACGCCGAGCTGGACGGCGTCGGCGGCGCCGTCGCCGCAGGAGCCGCCGCCGCAGCAGGAACCGGCGGTCGTCTGGGTTTCCGTCTCGGCGGTCATGTCGTTCTCCTCGTGAAGGGTGTGCGGGCTCGGCCGGCGGGATGCGCGGATCGCGTCCACGGTCTCCCGGTGCTCTCCGCACACTATACCCCTAGGGGGTATTTTCGCGAGGATCTCCGGCTGCTTTCCGAGTCGCTCTCGACGCAACCGCGACCACCCCGGCCCCGCCTGCCGAACCGCCCCGGGCGAGCGTAGATAAATAGGGCCTATGGCGCATACCGGAACGCTCGTCCTGATCATGGCCATCGCGGTGCTCGCGCCGCTGCTCGCGTACGCGGTGGGGCGCTGGGTCAGGATCCCGCTGGTGATCTTCGAGATCGTGCTCGGCGTGCTGGCCGGCCCCGACGTGCTGGACTGGGCCCGCTCCGGGGAGGTGGTCGACGTCCTGTCGCAGCTCGGCCTGGCCATGCTGATCTTCCTGGCCGGGTACGAGATCGAGTTCGGCAAGGTGCGCGGCGACACGCTCCGGCGCTCGGTGTGGTCCTGGCTCGCCGCGCTCGTACTGGGCCTGGTGGCCGGGCTGCTGCTCGCGCACGGCGGCGGCTTCGACCGGGGCCTCTACATCGGCACGGCGCTGACCAGTACCGCGCTCGGCACGATCCTGCCGGTGCTCCGGGACTCGGGGGACCTCGAAGGGCGCTTCGGGACGGTGATGATGGCCTTCGGGTCGGTGGGGGAGTTCGGGCCGATCATCGCGATGGCGCTGCTGCTGAGCGGGCGGGCGCCGGCGAAGTCGGCGGCCACCCTGGCGGCCTTCGCGGTGGCGACGGCGCTGGCGCTGCTGTGGGCGATGCGGCCCAAGCCGCCGTGGTTCTCGCGGGTCATCGCCAAGACGCTGCACAGCAGCGCCCAGTTCGCGGTGCGGCTGGTGGTGCTGCTGCTGGTCGCGATGCTGGGGCTGACGGAGGTGCTGGGCCTCGACGTGCTGCTCGGCGCGTTCGCGGCCGGGCTGATCACCCGGCTGGTGCTCCAGGGGGCGGCGCCGGAGAGCAGCGAGGTGGTGCTCTCGAAGGTGGAGGCGATGGGCTTCGGCTTCCTGGTGCCGCTGTTCTTCGTCGTCACCGGCATCGAGTTCGACCTCGACTCGCTGCTGGCCGGCGGCCGGGTGCTGCTCCTGCTGCCGGTCTTCCTGCTGCTGTTCCTGCTCGTGCGCGGCCTGCCGATCTGGCTCCTCGCCCCGCGCGACCTCCCCTCCCGCGACCGCCTCGCCCTGGTCCTCTTCGGCTCCACCGCCCTCCCCCTCGTCGTGGCCATCGCCACCCTGGGCGTCCAGGACGGCGAACTCCCCGCGGGCGAGGCCGCGGCCCTGGTGGGCGCCGCGATGATCTCGGTACTGGTGTTCCCGCTGGTGGGGCTGAGGTGCCGGGGGGAGCGGGGGGCGGGGAAGCGGAGTGCGGGGGAGGAGGCCTGGTGAACGGCGCCCGCCGCGCCCCGCGCGAGGGTGTCAGGGGGTGGTGGGCAAGGGCGCGACCAGCGGCTCGAGGTAGCGCCGGAGCAAGGTCTTGACCTCGGCGATGTAGGCCTCCCGCTCCGCTCCCTCGGACGCCAGGATCAGGTCCAGCGAGGATTTGAAGACGGCCAGGACGACGTGGGCGGTGACGGCCCGCTCGGCCGTGCTGAGCCCCGGCGTGAGGTGGCCGAGGACCTGCTCGACCCGCTCCTGGATCCCGGTGTGCAGCGCCTCGTGCTCGTCGTTGATGTGGCCCGGGATGCCCGAGCCGTGCATCAGTGCGCAGAAGGCGGGGTTCTCGCAGTTGAACGCGATCACCGGGTCGAGCACGGCGTCCAGTAGCTCCGGCAGCGGCAGCGCGAGGTTCTCCGGCAGGAAGGCCTGGCCGTGCGTCTCGGCGGCCTTGTGCAGCAGCTGGCCGCCCAGCTCGATCGCGATCGCTTCCTTGTTCGGGAAGAACTGGTAGAGCGTGCCCGGCGACACCCCCGCCTCGCGCGCGATCGCGTTGGTGCTGGCCGCCGCGTAGCCGCTGCGGCAGAACACCCCCGCGGCGGCTTCCAGGAGTTGGGCCACGCGGCGCTCGCCGCGGGCCTGGCGGCGGCGCGGTGCGGACGTCTCGGTGCTCTCTGCCTCCGGCACTCGATCCCTCTCATTCCCAGGGGTGATTGACAAACGCGAGTGGTCGCTCGCATTCTGTGAAAACGCGAGCGACGTCTCGTGTTTGCCAGTCTATGGCTTTGGACGGTTGTGGACCACGGCAATGGCCGACCCGTGCGACCGGGTCACGGTGAAGGGGACACCGCGTCATGTCCGAAGTCAAGAATCCGCCTGGTGGGGGCCGTGGTCCGGGGCGGACGCCCGGTTCCGGCGGGGGTGCCGCGGGCGGCGCGAGCGCGGGCCGGTGGACCCGGATCGTCACCGCCCGGCCCCGGCTGGCCCTGCTGGCCGCCCTGGTCGTCACGGTCCTCGCCGTCTTCGCCGGCGGCGGGGTCGCGGACCGGATGGGCAGCGGCGGCTGGGAGGCCCCCGCGGCCGAGTCGACGTACGCCACCAAGGCGCTGGAGCGGGAGTTCCCCGCCTCCCAGCCCAATCTGCTGCTGCTGGTCGACGCGGGGGCGGCCGGGGTGGACGCCCCCGCCGTGGCCGCCGAGGCCGGGCGGCTGACCGCCGAGCTGGCCGCCGAGCCGGGCGTGGTCCCCTCCGGGACCTACTGGACCACCAGGTCCCCGGCCCTGCGCTCCGCCGACGGCCGGCAGGCGCTGATAGCCGCCCGGGTCCAGGGCGACGAGAAGGAGACGATCCGCACCCTCGACCGGATCGCCCCCCGCTTCCGCGGGGCCCACGGACCGGTGACGGTCTCCCTCGGCGGGCCGGTGGCCGTCCAGCGCGAGGTCACCACCACCATCCAGGACGACCTGCTCACCGCCGAGATGATCGCCCTGCCGGTCACCCTCGTCCTGCTGGTCCTGGTCTTCGGCAGCGCCGTCGCCGCCGTCCTGCCGCTCGGCATCGGCATCGTCGCCATCCTCGGGACCAATGCGGTGCTGCGCGGGCTCACCGAGATCACCGACGTCTCGGTCTTCGCGCAGAACCTCACCACCGCCCTCGGCCTGGGCCTGGCCATCGACTACTCCCTCTTCATCGTGCGGCGGTTCCGCGAGGAGCTGGCCGCCGGGCGCAGCCCGGCCGAGGCGGTCGGGACCACCCTGCGCACGGCCGGGCGCACCGTCCTCTTTTCCGCGCTGACCGTGGCGGTCTCGCTCTCGGCGATGCTGTTCTTCCCCATGTACTTCCTACGGTCCTTCGCCTATGCGGGGGTCGCCGTGGTGCTGCTCGCCGCGGGCGCCGCGCTGACCCTGCTGCCCGCCGCGCTGGTCCTGCTCGGCGACCGGGTCAACGCCTGGGACCTGCGCCGGCTGTGGAGCCGCCGGCGGCCGGCGGCCGAGCCGGGCCGCGGCTGGCTGCGGGCCACCACCCTGGTGATGCGCCGGGCGCCGCTGTTCGCGCTGACGGTGACGGCCGGCCTGCTGCTGCTCGGACTGCCCTTCCTCGGCGTGAAGTTCGGCACGGTCGACGACCGCCAGCTGCCCGCCGGCGCCGAGTCCCATGTCGTGCAGCAGCAGATCAGGGACGGTTTCCCGGCCAGCCCCGGGGGCGGTCTGACGGTCCTCGCCGAGGGCCCCGCGACCCCTGCGCAGTACGCGTCGTACCGCGGCCGGCTGGCCGCCCTGCCGGGGGTCGTGCGGGCCGAGGGCCCGGTGCGCTCGGGGGAGTACGCCTACTACTCCCTGCTCGCGCGGGGCGAGAGCGCCGGACCGGAGGCCAAGGCGCTGGTCGGGAAGGTCCGGGCGGTCCCGGCTCCGTTCGAGACGAAGGTGAGCGGCCAGGCGGCCAAGCTGGTCGACGCCCAGCACGCCATCGCCCGCGAACTGCCCAAGGCCGGCGCGCTGATCGCCCTGGCCACCCTGCTGCTGGTGTTCCTGCTGACCGGCAGCCTGCTGATCCCGCTCCAGGCGGTGCTGCTCAACGCCCTGAGCCTGACCGCCATGTTCGGCGCGCTGGTGTGGGTCTTCCAGGAGGGCCACCTCTCCGGCCTCCTGGGCTTCACCTCCACCGGGGACATCGAGACCACCCTGCCGGTGCTGATGTTCTGCATCGCCTTCGGCCTGTCCATGGACTACGGCGTGTTCCTCATATCCCGCATCAAGGAGGAGTACGACCGCACCGGCGACCACGAGGGCGCGGTGCGGGCCGGGCTGGCCAAGACCGGCGGGCTGATCACCGCCGCGGCCGTGATCCTCGCGGTCGTGATGGTGGCCATCGGCACCTCCCGGGTCACCAACACCAAGATGTTGGGGCTGGGCATCGCGCTGGCGGTGCTGATGGACGCCATGGTGGTGCGGAGCCTGCTGGTGCCCGCGGTCATGAAGCTGACCGGCCGGGCCAGTTGGTGGGCCCCGCGGCCGCTGCGCGCGCTGCACGACCGGTTCGGGCTCTCCGAGGGCGGCGAGCCCGCCCCGGCCGCGGGGCGGGCGGCGCCGGTGGCCGGGGCCGAGGCGGTACCCGTCCCCGAGCGGGTGGGCTGAGGAGGCCCGCGGCGGGGGCCCGGCGGGTCAGTCCTCCCGCCGGCCCCGGTTGCCGGGCCGGCGGGCCACCCACTCGCGGATCGTGTCGGCGTACCAGTAGGGCTTGCCCGACTCGACGTGGTCCGGCGGGGGCAGGAGTCCGTGCTTGCGGTAGGAGCGCACCGTGTCCGGCTGGACCCGGATGTGTGCGGCGATCTCCTTGTACGACCACAGCCTTCTGTCGGTCATCTGCGGCACCTCCTCGTCCACGCCGCCGGGCCGGCCGGGAGGCCGTCGGGGGAGCCGGGGCGTGGCTGCTGGCGATCACTCAGCCTGTGCCCGGAGAACGACCCGTGACGGAGCGGGGGAGGGGCTGTCGGCCGCCTGTGACGGAAAGCCCGCGTAATGCGGACATCCGTCACAGACCGCCGACCCCCGTGACAGAAGCGGCACAGGGGTCGGACGGGGCGATCACGCATACCGCGGGCCGGCCGGTGGTACGAGCACGGGTGGCGGGGCCGCCCCGGCAGCAGGCGCCCTGCCGGCCGGTTTGGCCCGGGCGTCCGTCGGGCGGACGGCTCGGGCCCGGGCCTCCGTCAGGCGTACAGCTCCGGTCGGGGCGCGAGGACGACGGGCGTGCGGGTGCCGGTGCGGCGGGCGGCCAGGCCGGCCTCGCTGACGGCCGCGGCCGCGTAGCCGTCCCAGGCGCTCGGGCCGGTCACCCGTCCCCGGCGGGTGGCGTCGACCCAGCGCCGCACCTGCCGGTCGTAGGCGTCGGCGAAGCGGACCGTGTAGTCCTGGGCGATCTCGCCGCCCCAGCGGCCCGCGGACTGCACCAGCACCGACTGCCCGTCCCCGATGCGGGCGCTGCCCGACTCGCCCACCGCCTCGCACACCACCTGGTAGCCGAAGCCGCAGTTGACGAAGATCTCCACGTCCACGATCGCCCCGCCCGAGGTCTCCAGCAGCACCAGCTGGGGATCGCGCAGCCCCTCCGGCGCCGCACCGGAGGGCGCCGGGGAGAGCACCGTCACCGCGGTGACCTCCTGGTCCAGCAGCCAGCGCGCCGCGTCCACCTCGTGCACCACCGAGTCGCTGATCAGCATGTCGCTGGTGAAGAAGGACGGCGAGGAGGCGTTGCGGTGGCGGCAGTGCAGGAAGAGCGGCCGGCCCAGCGCACCCGTCGCCAGCAGCGCCTTCAGCTGCTCGTACTCCGCGTCGTGCCGCCGCATGAAGCCCACCTGTACCAGCCGCCGGCCGGCCCGCTGCTCGGCCTCCATCACCCGCAGCGCCCCGTCCGGTTCGGGGGTGAGCGGCTTCTCGCACAGCACCGGCAGCCCCCGCTCGATCGCCGCCAGCAGGATCTCCTCGTGGGCCGGCCCGGGCGAGGCGACCAGCACCGCCTCCACCCCGGGTGCGGCCAGGGCGGCGTGCGGGTCGGTGAAGGCCGCGCAGCCGTCCAGGCCGGCGGCGATCTCCTTCACCCGGTCGCCGTCCAGGTCGGCCACCGCCGCCACCCGCGCCCCGGCGGTCCGCCGGTCCAGCCGGCGGACGTGGTCGGCGCCCATCTTCCCCGTGCCGATCACCGCAATGCCGAGCGTGCCGCTCATCGTTCCCCCTCGCCGCCGTGCGCGGGCCCGCCGGATGCGGGTCCGCCCTGTCCGGACGCGGTCTCAGCGCAGACCGCAGGACCGAAGATAGGCGCGGGTGCGGCGGGCGATCGGCAGCGGCCGCTCCGGCGGGCAGGGGTACATGTCCTGCTCGACGATCGCGAACAGCTCGGTGCCCAGCCGCTGCGCCGCCGCCAGCACCGGCGCCAGCTCGGGCACCCCGGCCGGCGGCTCGCACATCACCCCGCGGGCCACCGCCGGGCCGAAGGGCACCTGCTCGGCCCGGACCGCCGCCAGCACCACCGGGTCGACCTGCTTCAGGTGCAGGTAGCCGATCCGTTCCCCGTAGGCCTCGATCAGCTCGACGCTGTCGCCGCCGCAGTAGGCGTAGTGCCCGGTGTCCAGGCAGAGCGAGACCAGCGAGGGGTCGGTGGCGTCCAGGAAGCGGGCGACGTTCTCCGGGGTGTCGATGTGGGTGTCGGCGTGCGGGTGGACCTGGATCCGCAGCCCGTACCGCTCGCCCACCTCCCGCGCCAAGCGCTCGGTACCGGCGGCCAGTTCACGCCACTGCGCGGCGGTCAGCGCGGCGTCCTCGAGGACCGCCCCGGTCTTGTCGTCGCGCCAGAAGGACGGGATCACCACCAGGTGCTCCGCCCCCACGGCCCGGGTCAGCTCCGCGATCCGCGACACGTGCTCCCAGGTCGCCTCCCACACCCGCGGCCCGTGATGGAGTCCGGTGAAGACGGTGCCGGCCGAGACCCGCAGGCCGCGCTCGGCCGTCTCGTCCGCCAGCCGTGCCGGATCGGTCGGGAGGTAGCCGTACGGGCCCAGCTCGATCCACTCGTAGCCGGCCTCGGCGACCTCGTCGAGGAAGCGCTCCCAGCCGGTCTGCCGGGGGTCGTCGGGGAACCACACACCCCAGGAGTCCGGGGCCGAACCGATCCGAATGCGGGTCAACGCGGGCGGGGAGGAGGTCATACGGCCAGCTTAAGCGCGCCGGATGAGCGATCTTGGAGGAATGCCAGTGTCCAGCGAGCCCTTCGACCTGATCACCATGGGCCGGATCGGGGTGGACCTCTACCCCCTCAAGACGGGCGTGTCCCTCGCCGAGGCCGACACCTTCGGCAAGTTCCTCGGCGGCTCCCCCGCCAACGTCGCGGTGGCGGCCGCCCGGCTGGGCCGCCGGGTCGCCATGATCAGCCGCACCGGCGCGGACCCCTTCGGCGCCTATCTGCGGGCCGAGCTGCGGGGCTTCGGGGTGGACGAGCGGTGGGTGACCGAGGTGCCCGGGCCGCCGACCCCGGTGACCTTCTGCGAGATCTTCCCGCCGGACGACTTCCCGCTCTACTTCTACCGCCGGCCCAAGGCCCCCGACCTGGAGGTCCGGGCCGAGGAGCTGGACCTGGCCGCGGTCCGGGCCGCGCGGATCTTCTGGATGACCGGCACCGGCCTGAGTGAGGAGCCCAGCCGGAGCGCCACCCTGGCCGCCCTCGAAGCCCGCTCCAGAGCCGGTACCACCGTCTTCGACCTGGACTGGCGCCCCATGCTGTGGAGTTCGGACCCGCACGAGCACTACGCCCGGGCGCTGGCGCTGGCCACGGTGGCGGTCGGGAACACCGCCGAGTGCGAGGTCGCCACCGGCGAGCGGGACCCGTGGGCCGCCGCCCGGGCGCTGCTGGCGGCCGGGGTGGAGCTCGCCGTGGTCAAGCGGGGCCCCGAGGGCGTGCTCGCCGTCCACCGCGACGGGCGGGTGGCGGAGGTCCCGCCGGTCCCGGTCGAGGTGGTCAACGGCCTGGGCGCCGGGGACGCCTTCGGGGGCGCGCTGTGCCACGGCCTGCTGGCGGGGTGGGAGCCGGAGCGGACGCTGCGGTACGGAAACGCGGCGGGGGCGATCGTCGCCTCGCGGCTGGCCTGTTCGTCGGCGATGCCGACGCTTTCGGAGATCGAGGGGATGCTGTCGTGACGGTCGTCGACCACGCCTTGCCGTACGCCCGGCTGAGGGTGCTCTCCCTCGCCCCGGGCGAGTCGTACGCCCACGACGCGGGCGGCTGCGAGTGGATCCTGCTCCCGCTGTCGGGGGCGTGCGAGGTCCGCTGCGCGGCGGAGGTGTTCCGACTGCGCGGACGCGCGCACGTGTTCGCCGGGACCACGGACTTCGCCTACCTGCCCCGCGGCAGCACGAGCCGCATCATGTCCGAGGACGGCGGCCGGTTCGCCCTGGCGGGGGCGCCCTGCGAGCGGACGCTCCCGGCGCGGTACGGGCCGGCCGAGGGGGTCCCCGTGGAGCTGCGCGGCGCCGGGACCTGCTCGCGGCAGGTCAACAACTTCGCCGCGGCCGGGGTCTTCGCGTGCGACCGCCTGATCGCCGTCGAGGTGCTGACCCCCGGCGGCAACTGGTCCTCGTACCCGCCCCACAAGCACGACGCCCACGACCCGGGCCACGAGTCCCTGCTGGAGGAGATCTACTACTACGAGATCGCCGACCACGCCGGCACCCCCGGCCTCGGCTACCAGCGGGTGAGCCCTTCCCCCACCGGGCGGACAGACATCCTCCGGGAGGTCCGCACCGGCGACGCCGTGCTGATCCCCGACGGCTGGCACGGCCCCTCCATCGCCGCCCCCGGCCACGACATGTACTACCTCAACGTCATGGCCGGCCCCGGCCCCGAGCGGGACTGGCTGATCCGCGACCACCCCGACCACGCCTGGATCCGGGAGTCCTGGAAGGGCCAGGAGACCGACCCCCGGCTCCCCTTCGACGGAAGCGAGCAGCCCCGATGAGACTCACCACCGCGCAGGCGCTGATCGCCTTCCTGGCCCGGCAGTACACCGAGCGGGACGGCGAGCGGCACCGGCTGATCGCCGCCACCTGGGGCATCTTCGGCCACGGCAACGTCGCCGGCATCGGCCAGGCCCTCCTGGAGACCGGCCCCGAGGCCATGCCCTTCCTCCAGGGCCGCAACGAACAGTCGATGGTGCACGCCGCGGTCGGGTACGCCCGGCACCGCGGCCGGCTCTCCGCGCACGCCGTGACCACCTCTATCGGCCCCGGCGCCACCAATCTCGTCACCGGCGCCGCCCTGGCCACCGTCAACCGCATCCCGGTCCTGCTGCTGCCCGGCGACGTCTTCGCCACCCGGCCCGCCGACCCCGTCCTCCAGCAGCTCGAAGTCCCGTACGCGGGCGACCTGTCGGTCAACGACTGCCTGCGCCCGGTCTCCCGGTACTTCGACCGGATCACCCGCCCCGAGGCGCTGATCCCGGCCGCCCTCCAGGCCATGCGGGTGCTCGCCGACCCGGTGGCCACCGGCGCCGTCACCCTCGCGCTGCCGCAGGACGTCCAGGCCGAGGCGTACGACTGGCCCGAGGAGTTCTTCGCCGAGCGGACCTGGACCGTCCGCCGCCCCCGGCCGGACACCGCCGAGCTGGCCGCCGCGGCCGAGGCGGTCCGCCGGGCCGAGCGCCCGCTGGTCATCGCCGGCGGCGGCATCCACCACAGCGCCGCCGAGGCCGCCCTGGCCGAGTTCGCCGCGGCCACCGGCATCCCGGTGGCCGCCACCCAGGCCGGCAAGGGCGCCCTGCGGTACGACCACCCGGCCGACGTCGGCGCGGTCGGCCACACCGGCACCGCCACCGCCGACGACCTCGCCCGGGAGGCCGACCTGGTGATCGCCGCCGGCACCCGGCTGACCGACTTCACCACCGCCTCCGCGACCCTCTTCCAACACCCCGGCGTCCGCTTCCTCGGACTCAACCTGGACCCGTACGACGCCCACAAGCTCGCCGCCCTGCCGCTGGTCGGCGACGCCCGCGAGAGCCTGGCGGCGCTCGGCCGGGAGCTGGCCGGCCACCGCGTGCCGGCCGGGTACGAGCAGGAGTACGGCAAGGCCAAGGCCGACTGGGAGGCCCGGGTCGACCGCGCCTTCCACGCCCCCGACGAGGACGCCCGCCCCACCCAGGCCCAGGTGCTCGGCGCCCTCGACGCCCTGGTCACCGGGGACGACGTGGTGATCAACGCCGCCGGCTCGCTCCCCGGCGACCTCCACAAGCTGTGGCGGGCCCGCTCGCCGCGCCAGTACCACGTCGAGTACGGCTACTCCTGCATGGGCTACGAGATCCCGGCCGCCCTCGGGGTCTGCCTCGCGGAGCCCGGCCGGCCGGTGTGGGCGCTGGTCGGCGACGGCTCGTACCTGATGAACCCGACCGAGCTGGTCACCGCCGTGCAGGAAGGACTGCCCCTCAAGGTGGTGATCCTGGACAACCACGGGTACGCCTCCATCGGGGGCCTGTCCGAGTCCGTGGGAGGTGAGCGTTTCGGAACCGACTACCGGCACCGCGGGGTGGACACTTCGTACACCGGGGCGCCGCTCCCGGTGGACCTGGCGGCCAACGCGGCCTCCCTCGGGATGGCCGTCATCCGCACCCGCACCGTCCGTGACCTGCGAGAAGCCCTGGCGGTGGCCCGTTCGGCGGACTTCCCCACATGTGTCTACGCGGAGACCGAAACGCCCGACACTGTGTCGGGCCCGCCCCCCGCACAGGCGTGGTGGGATGTGCCTGTGGCCGAGACCGCGACGCGTACGTCGGCCGTCAGAGCACGCGAAGAGTACGACCGGCAAGCCGCAGCGCGACGTCGCCATCTGTGAAGGAGTAGCAATGAAGACCGTCAACCACTGGATCGGTGGCAAGACCGTCGAGGGCGCGTCGGGCAACTTCGGCCCGGTCACCGACCCGGCCACGGGCGAGGTCACCACCCAGGTCGCGCTCGCCTCGGCCGCCGAGGTCGACGCCGCCGTCCAGGTGGCCCGGGAGGCCTTCCTGAGCTGGGGCCAGTCCTCGCTGGCCGCCCGCACCAAGGTCCTCTTCGCCTACCGCGCGCTGCTCGACGCCAACCGCGACGCCATCGCCGAGCTGATCGTCGCCGAGCACGGCAAGGTCCACTCGGACGCGCTGGGCGAGGTCGCCCGCGGCCTGGAGATCGTCGAGCTGGCCTGCGGCATCACCACCCAGCTCAAGGGTGAGCTGTCCACCTCCGTCTCCAACCGCGTGGACGTCGCCGCCATCCGCCAGCCGCTCGGCGTGGTCGCGGGCATCACGCCCTTCAACTTCCCGGCCATGGTGCCGATGTGGATGTTCCCGCTGGCCGTCGCCTGCGGCAACACCTTCATCCTCAAGCCGAGCGAGAAGGACCCCTCGGCCGCCAACAAGCTGGCCCAGCTGGCCACCGAGGCGGGCCTGCCCGACGGCGTGCTCAACGTCGTCCACGGCGACAAGGTCGCGGTCGACGCCCTCCTGTCGCACCCGGACATCGCCGCGGTCTCCTTCGTGGGCTCCACCCCGATCGCCCGCCACATCCACACCACCGCCTCCGCCAACGGCAAGCGCGTGCAGGCCCTGGGCGGCGCCAAGAACCACATGCTGGTCCTCCCGGACGCCGACCTGGACGCCGCCGCCGACGCCGCGGTCTCCGCCGCGTACGGCTCGGCCGGTGAGCGCTGCATGGCGATCTCGGCCGTGGTGGCCGTCGGCTCCATCGGCGACGAGCTGGTCCAGAAGATCCGCGAGCGCGCCGAGAAGATCAAGATCGGCCCCGGCGTGGACCCGGCCTCCGAGATGGGCCCGCTGATCACCGCCGCCCACCGCGACAAGGTCGCCTCCTACGTCCACGGCGCCGCCGAGCAGGGCGCGGACGTGGTCCTGGACGGCACCGGCTACACCGTCGAGGGCTTCGAGAACGGCCACTGGATCGGCCTCTCGCTGCTGGACAACGTCAAGACCGACTCCGACGCCTACCGCGACGAGATCTTCGGCCCGGTGCTGTGCGTGCTGCGCGCCGAGACCTACGAGGAGGGCGTGGCCCTCATCAACGCCTCGCCGTTCGGCAACGGCACCGCGATCTTCACCCGCGACGGCGGCGCGGCCCGCCGCTTCCAGCTGGAGATCCAGGCCGGCATGGTCGGCGTCAACGTCCCGATCCCGGTGCCGGTGGGCTACCACTCCTTCGGCGGCTGGAAGGACTCGCTCTTCGGCGACCACCACATCTACGGCAACGACGGCATCCACTTCTACACCCGCGGCAAGGTCGTCACCACCCGCTGGCCCGACCCCTCCGAGGCCCCCGCCGGCGTCGACCTCGGCTTCCCCCGCAACCACTGACGCCCGCCTCCCCGCACCGCAGAACCCCCGGCCACCCCTCACCGGCCGGGGGTTCCTGCCGTCCGGGGCCCGCCCGGCGGGTTCCGGCCGGGCAGGGCCGTCCGGTGTGCAAGTTCGTGCAAGTCCGGTGCGCTGGGGAGTGCCGGCAGAGCAAGCTTTCAGAGCGCGATCGTCAGCCCGAGCGAGGAGGACACCATGGCTCTGCACAAGCTGGGCAAGGACCCTGAGAGCAAGGACGGCGGCTCGCCCACGATCTACCTGGACGACGCCACTGACACGTACCTGGTGCAGGGGTTCAAGGTGACGGACGCGGCACGCAGGCGACTGATGGACATCCCCGATCATGAGGATGTCATCGAGCTGCCGCGACGTATGGTGCAGTTCTTCCTGGAGGTCAAGGGTGCCGACGGTTCCGTCGTTTGAGCAGCTTCTCGCTTCGACCGAGCGCAGCGCGATCCACCTGGAGATGCGGGACGGCTACATGGAGTCGGATCCCAGCTTCATTGCCTGGAAGCGGGGCCTCCGCGACCTCCCCGAAGACAACGATCCGGAGTTGCGCCACTGGTTGAAGTGGGTCCGCAGCGCCACCGACAGGGGCGTGTCCGTTCGTCGCGCCCGTGTGTTCTCTGTCCCGGAATCGGACTACCTCCGGTTCGAGCACCACGTCTCGGACGCCAACGTGAAGGCCGGGGAGGAAATCAGGTGGCTTCCGCGACGGAACGCCACTGATATCGCCTTCCCGGGCAACGACTTCTGGGTCTTCGACAACACAAGTGTTCTTGTCCTGCACTTCGACGGGAACGGCGAGAGCGCCCCGGGCGACTGGTTGGAGATGACCGAGGATCCGGCGATCCTGAAGCTGTGCATCGGCGCGTTCGAAGCTGTCTGGGAACGAGCCACGCCGCACTCGGCGTACCAGCCCACCTGACGCGCTCGAATCTCAGTGAACAGGCCACCTTCATCTGCGGTCCAGGACGCCCGTGTTGCGCTCGGCAGGCGGCTGCGAGACATGCGCAAGCCGACCGGTCTGACAGCGCGGGCGCTGGCCGCGCGTGCGGGTTGGAGCGAGTCGAAGGCCTCTCGCATCGAGAACGGCAGAACGCCGCCCTCGGACCAAGACCTCCTCGCCTACGTCACCATCTGCGGTGTTCCGCAGGAGTACGAAGACCTACGCGCCACGGCACACGGCATCGACGAGATGTACGTGGAATGGAAGCGCTTGCAGCGAGCCGGCCTCAAGCATGCCCAAGAGGCCCATGTGCCCTTGTACGCCCGCACGAGCCGCTTCCGCGTCTATGAGCCGGGGGTGATCCCGGGCCTTCTCCAGACGGCCGACTACGCCACCGCGATCATGCATCGCATCGTCACGTTTCGTCAGATCCCCGACGACGTCGAGGCCGCGGTCACGGTGCGCATGCTCCGGCAGCGCTACCTCCATGACGCACACCGCCATTTCGCGATCGTGCTGGAGGAGTCCGCGCTGCGCTCTCGCTTCGGGGGGCCCGGAGTGATGGCCGCCCAACTTGGTCACCTGCTCCAGATAGCGGTACTGCCGAACGTCAGCCTCGGTGTCATCCCCATGACCGCAGAACGGGTCATGTGGCCGGTCGAAGGCTTCTGGATCTACGACGATTCCCAGGTGATCATCGAGCTCGCCACGGCGCAGGTCACCGTGAAGCAGCCAAGCGAGATCCAGACCTACGCGCGCATGTTTGCCGAGCTGGCCAAACTGGGCTGTCACGGACGCCCGGCCCGCGCGTTGATCGCGGAGTCCATCGCCGCACTCGGGTGATGACCTGCAAGGTCATGCAAGTTCGTTGAGCCTGCAGCAGCCCCCTCCCTACGGTCGTGACATCGACCTCGGATGCGATCGGGAGGTCGCGCAGCGTGACGGCGTCCGAACCCAATGCGTGGCAGGAAGCCCCCGTCACGCTGCCCTTGCGGCTGGAGGCGGTCCCCCGACCGGGCGAGCGAGGGGAGGTGAAGCAATGAGCGACCCAGGCGACAAGTCCGGGGAAGGCGGCGACACGTGGCCGCCTCCGCCCGCAGCCTGACCCAACCTGACAGGAGGTGCACATGACCACCATGCTGGAGATCCCCGTCGCCGTACGGCGCGGGCGGGACCTGGTCGGTCCCGAGTTGTTCGAGAAGGTGTCCCGGTTCTGCGCCGGGGAGTACGGACACGAGCTGTCCATGGCGCGCAGGATCGTGGACCAGGCCCTTGCCTTCCTCAAGGTCATGGGCGACACCCGCGCGTTCGACATGACCCCGTCGGACGTCGTGGACCCCGGATGGCACTCGTTCGTGCTCCACACACAGGCGTACGCCGCCTGGTGTGACGAGCAGTTCGGGTTCTTCCTCGGCCACGAGCCCGGCGCCACGGTACGCACGCGTCCGAGGATCGGTCGTGTGGTGGACCGCGTGAAGGCGGGCGGGTTCTTCGTCGACGAGACGCTGTGGGGCTCCGCGAAGGAGTGCAACCCCCCGGCCTGCTGCGGTGACGGCGACGGCTGCTGATCCACTCCGAACGACGCGGCCCGGGGCGCCGGCATTGCGCCCCGGGCCGCATCAGGCCCAAGGGTTCCACCAATGGCAACGAACGACGAGGGGCTGACCGGCCGTGGCCGCGTCACGGTGTTCTCCATGTTCGGTGTGGTCTTCGGATACGCGACGCACCACCTGGACGAACGACGGCTGGGGGACGTGGCCGTCATCGGCCCCCTGACGCCGGGCGTCGAATGGCCCCGGCTGTGGAGCATGGCCCGGACGTGCGGACGGTCCACCGCTTCGGAGGTCGAACACGCGCAGTGGGTCCTGACCCAGGCCACCCGCTCGCTCGTCTGCGGCAGCGACCGCATCGCCCGGTTCGACCGGCAGGAATGGAGGCTCGAGCCCGGCGGGAAGCGCGTTGCCTTCGCCGTGACCTATGCCAACCGGGATCACCTCTGGACCGGGAACATGGCCGTGGAGGGCCTGACCCCGGAACAGGTGGCAGAGCACCCGACCGCGTACCGGGCCTGACACCAGTACGGCGCTGGCGCGCGGTGGTCGGAGCCCCCGCCTCAGGGCAGCAGGCCCGACTGGTGGGCGAGGAGGGCGGCCTGGACGCGGCTGGCGGTGCCGGTCTTGTCCAGGATGGAGCCGACGTGGGTCTTGACCGTGCCGACGCCGATGCCCAGGCGGGCGGCGATCTCGGAGTTGGGCAGGCCCTCGCCGAGCATCACCAGGACCTCCCGCTCGCGGTCGGTGAGGCCCGCGATCCGCTCGTCGCGGACCGGGCGCCGGATCCCGGCGCCGAGCATCCGCTGGATGACCGTGCCGGTGACCCCCGGGGAGAGCACGGCGTCCCCCGCGGCGGCCGAGCGGACGGCGCTGATCAGTTCGTCGGGGCCCTCGTCCTTGAGCAGGAAGCCCGCCGCCCCGGCCTCCAGCGCGCGCAGCACGTTCTCCTCGTCGCCGAAGGTCGTCAGCATGACCACCTTCGGCGCCGGGTCCAGGGCGGTGAGCGGGGCGATGGCGGCGAGCCCGTCGAGCCGGGGCATCCGGATGTCGAGGAGCACCACGTCCGGCCGGTGCACGGCCGCGAGCTCCACCGCCTGGGCGCCGTCGACGGCCTCGGCCACCACGTCGATGCCCTCGGCGTGCCGCAGGATCAGGCGGACGCCGGTGCGGATCATCTGCTCGTCGTCGGCCAGCAGCACGCGGACGGGGGCGGCGATGCGGTCGGGGGTCATGGGGTGCTCCTGTGGTCGCCCCGCGGTGCCAGCGGCACGTCGAAGCGGTCGATGCTGGTCAGGATGTCGCCGGTGAAGCAGTAGCGGGTCAGCCGGACGGAGTCCGTGCCGACCCGGTCGAAGCCGTACGGGAAGACGCACTCGGTGGCGCCCGGCGGGCGGCGGGGCTCGTGTCCCGCGGCGGCCGCCCTGGCGAGGTCGTAGTCGATGGGGCCGGCGCGCTCGGCCTGGGAGCGGGTCATGCCCACCCGGGGCGGCTCGGGCGGTGCGTAGCTGTCGCCCAGCCGCAGGTCGTCGGCGAGCCGGAGGCCCAGGACGAGCATCGCGCCCAGCCCGGCCATGCCGAGCAGTGCCGAGGCGGTCTGGAGCAGCGGGCGCAGCAGGGCCGGCCCGCGCAGCCCCCAGGGCTCGCCCGGAGCGTGCCGGACGGCCGCGGGGGCCGCGCCGCCGGTCGTGGCGGAGCCGGCCGGCTGCTCGGGCTCGGCCGGGATCCGGGCGGTGAGGCCGAAACCGCCGCCGGGCCGGGGGCCGGACTCCAGGGTGCCGCCGAGCAGGGCGACCCGCTCGCGCAGGCCGGACAGCCCCCGGCCGGTGCCCGCCGGGGCCGGGCCGGGCCGGTCGGCCGGGGAGAGTTCGGGGCGGGGGCCGTTGACCACCCGGACCACCAGCAGGTCGTCGGTGTGCGAGACGGTCACCGCCACCACCGAGCCGGGTGCGTAGCGGTGGACGTTGGTCAGGCCCTCGCGCACCACCCGGTGCAGGGCCCGGCGCACCCCGGCCCGCCGGATGTCGGTGTCCGGGCCGGTCCACTCCAGCGAGACGGCGATGCCCCCGCCGCGGGACTCCTCGACCAGTGCGGTCACGTCGGCGCGGGTGCCGGTGGCGTCGGTGAGGGCGTCGGTGCCGGTGTCCCGGGACAGCGGGCCGAGCACGCCGAGCACTTCGCGCAGCTCCCGCATGGCGTCCCGGGTGGCCTGGCGGACCTGGCCGGCGCTCTCCCGCAGCTCGGGCGGCTGGCCGCGCAGGGCCATCTCCAGGCCGCCGGCGTGCAGGGAGATGAGGCTGAGGCGGTGGCCGACCAGGTCGTGCATCTCGGCCGCGATCCGGGTGCGTTCCTGGCTGCGGGAGGCCTCCTCGGCGCTGGCGGTCCGCTCGCGCAGCGCGGCCAGCAGCCGGTCCTGCTGACCGGCCGAGGTGCCGGCCAGCCCGGGGACCAGGACGCTGATGCCGGCCACCACGCCGCCGATGGTCAGGCCGTACTGGAGGGAGCCGATGCCCTGCCGGGGCGCGGCGAGGGCGGCCGTGCACACGCACAGCGCGCCGGCCGCCAGCAGCAGCGCGGCGGTGCGCCGGACCCCGGGGAGCCGGCGGGCGGTGGTGTAGGCGGTGGCGGCGGCGAGCATGCCGAGCGAGGAGAGCGGCCCGAGCAGGGCGCCCATGCCGAGCAGGCTCAGCGCCGGGAAGCGCCGGCGTACGACGAACAGGGCGAGCGCGGCCAGCAGGCAGAGGGCCTTGAGCCGGTGCGGCAGCACGGTCCCGGCACCGGAGCCGCGCAGCACGGTGTAGGTGACGGCGAAGACGAGCGCCCCGGCCGCGGCCTCGGCGAGCGGGCGCACGAGGGGGCGTACGGAGGGGCTGGCCATGATGAGGATTATCCGGGCCATAGCGGACGCCGCTCATCCCCCTCGCGACCGAAACCGCTCTCTGCCGAAAGACATACCATCGGGCCATGATCAGTTCGGTGTTGCGTGCGGAGCCCCTGGTGGCCGGAGAGTCGCCGGCCGGCGGCGCGGTGGCCCTGTGGGAGGTGGACACCACGGCCGGGCGGCTCGGCGGCCACCCGGTGGACGACGCGCTGCTGGACGCCGAGGAACGCGACCGGGCGGCCTCCTTCCGCTTCCCGGAGCTGGGGCACCGCTACCGGGCCGCGCACGTGGCGCTGCGGCTGCTGCTGGGGGCCTACCTGGACCGCGCGCCCGCGGCCGTGATCTTCGTACGGGAGCCCTGCCCCGGCTGCGGGGAGCCGCACGGGCGGCCCGCGGTGGCGGGTGGCGGGCTGCACTTCTCGCTCTCGCACAGCGGGACGGTGGCCCTGCTGGGCTTCGCGCAGGTGCCGGTGGGCGTGGACGTGGAGGCCCTGCCCGGCGCCGAGGTGACCGAGGACCTGCTGCGGACCGTGCACCCGCGGGAGCAGGCGGAGCTGACGGCCCTGCCGGCCGGGGCCCGGCCGGCGGCCATGGGCCGGCTCTGGGCCCGCAAGGAGGCCTACCTGAAGGGCACCGGCCTGGGGCTGGCCGGCGGGATGGCCGAGCCCTACCTGGGCTGCGGCCCGCTCCCGGCGGCCGTCCCCGGCTGGACCCTGTACGACGCCCCCTGCCCGGCCGGGTACGCGGCCGCGGTGTCGGTGGCGGCCCCGGCCGACCGGGCCGGCGGGCCCCCGCCCGGCGACTGATCGGGTGGCGCCCGGGGGCCACCGGGGGCGCCTCGGGGGCGCTCGGCACCGGCTCGCCGAGCATCGGAGCCGTGATCAGATACCGTTCCCCCCGCCTGGGGGCCCTCGCCCTGCTCGGCGCCGCGCTGCTGGCCGGCGGCCTGCCGACCGCCGCCGCCCGGGCCACCGGCCCGGCCGTCCCGCCGGCCGACCCGACCGGCAGCTGGATCGTCGTCCTCAAGGACGGCGCCTCGCTCTCCGGCACCCGCTCCCTCGCCGCCGAGTCCGGCACCGACGTGGCCCACGTCTACGAGAGCGCCGTCCACGGCTTCGCCGCCCGGATGACCGGCGCCCGGGCCGCCGAGCTGGCCGCCGACCCCCGGGTCGCGTACGTGGAGCCCGACCCGGTCCTGCACGTCCTCGACGACCCGGCCCCGGCACGCGCGGACGCCACCGACCCCGACGACCCGGCCCCCGGTGACGCCCCCGCCCCGGCCCGCCCCGAGCCCGCCCCCTCGCTGCTCCCCGCCCCGGCCCCGGCGCCCGTACCCGTGCCCGTACCGGATCCGGCGCCGGTACCGGACCCGGACCCGCTGCCCGCTCCCGTCGTGACGGTCGAGACGGACGCGCCCTGGGCGCTGGACCGGATCGACCAGCGGGCGCTGCCGCTGTCCACCACCTACGGCTACACCACGGAGGCCGCGAACGTCACCGCGTACGTCATCGACACCGGCGTCCAGGCCGGTCACGAGGAGTTCGGCGGCCGGGCGAGCACCGGCTTCGTGGCCTCCCGGCGGCTGACCGCCGGGGACTGCAACGGCCACGGCACGCACGTGGCCGCCACCATCGGCGGCACCCGCTACGGCGTGGCCAAGGGCGTCAAGCTGGTGGCCGTGCAGGTCGCCGACTGCCGCGGCTCGGCGACCGGTTCGGACGTGCTGGCCGGCATCGACTGGGTGAGCCGGACCGCCACCGCCCCGGCCGTGGCCAACATCAGCATGGGCGGCTCGTACAGCCGGGCGATGAACCAGGCGGTCGCCAACTCGGTGGCCCGGGGCATCACGTACGCCGTCGCGGCGGGCAACGACGGCGCGGACGCCTGCCTGACCTCGCCCGCGTCCGTGCCGCAGGTACTGACCGTCGGGGCCAGCGACCGGGAGGACCGGGCCGCTTCCTTCTCCAACTCCGGCGCCTGTCTGGATCTCTACGCTCCGGGCGTCTCCGTCACCTCCGCCTGGAAGACCCCGGGCCAGTACGCCACCGCCTCCGGCACCTCCATGGCGTCCCCGCACGTCGCCGGTGCGGCCGCGCTCGAGCTGGCCGCGCACCCTGCTGCCACGCCCGCCGAGGTGGCCGCCGCGCTGCTGGCCCGCAGCACCGAGGACCAGCTCACCCTCGTGCCCACCGGCACCGCGAACCGGCTGCTCCACACCCTGCCCTGAGCCGCCCGCCCGGCGGCCCACCCGGCCCGGCCCGTACGGTCTCCGCGCCCGTGCGGGCCGCCGTCCTGTCCGGCCCTGATGGGACATCAATTTCTGTGTGCTTCCGTCGAATACAAGTCATTGACTTCTCATCACCGCGACGCGTCAATGTCGGCCACCGCACCGGCTCGACCTCCCCGTCACAGCGGGTGGGGGGAGGGACTCGTCATGACGAAGGAGTCGCGACCGAAGTGAGTTACCGACGAAGAATCCTTGCCGGGGCGGGCGCCCTCTCCCTGGTGCTGGCGGGTGGCGTGGTGGGCCTGGCGGGCACGGCGCAGGCGGCCACCAAGACGACCGCGATCTTCATGAACTGCGACGCCCCCGCGCCGCAGTCCGACGGCTCCGGGAACCAGAACTTCACGGTCACCGTCCCCGACGGTGCCAAGGCCGGCGACAGCGTGCCCGTCACGATCGACCCGGGCCCGAGCCCCCTGATCCCCGCCTTCAGCGTCACCACCGACAACACCACGAAGATCACCCTGATCGTGGCGGGCAAGGCGGTCGTGCTGACCAGCCCGGTCGAGTCGGTCTCCGTGGTGGCGGGCGTGCCGCTGGACGCCAAGCCGTTCACCGCCAACCTGACCGTCCCCGACGGCACCGAGGGCACCACCCTCGACCTCAAGATGGACCAGGCCGTCACGGACGCGGTGCTCGGCGGGGTGACGTACACGACCACCTGCATCCCGCAGCCGCGGCCCAGTGCGTCGGTCGGCTCCATCGCGGTCGAGGCCCTTCCGAAGGACCCGGTCACCACCAAGCTGACGCCCAACAGCGGCGGCCCGGGCACCGCCGTGGTCGCGACCGGCGCCAACTTCGCCGCCGGTCCGGTCACCTGCGCCGCGTCCCTGGCGGGCGTGGACACCGGTGACACCGGCACCGGTACGGCGGACGCGGCCGGCGTCGCCACCTGCAACCTGACCGTCACCAAGAAGGCCGACAACGTCCGGATCGGTTCTGCGCCGGGTAAGCCCTTCAGCTACATCGCGCCGGTCGTGGGCGTGCCGCACCCGGTCGACATCGAGGTGCTGCCCGGCCCGCTGGCGCTCGGCCCGACGGCCGGACTGCCGACGCTGGACTTCGGTGCGATCACCATCAACGGCAAGAAGCAGTCGGTGGTGGGCGCCTTCAACGCGGCCACCGTGCAGGACTTCCGCGGCGGCAGCCTCGGCTGGGACCTGACGGTGACCCGTACGCCGTTCCTGAACGCGGCCACCGGCCACGCGATGGCCACGGCCGGGCTGGGTATCCAGCCGGTCTGCACCGTGACCAACCCGGACAGCCCGAGCGCCTGCTCCGCGGGTGCCCCGGGTGCGATCACCGACGTCCCGCTCAAGGTGGCCTCCCAGGCGCCCGGCGGGGACGAGCTCACCGGTGGTGAGTTCGCCGTCGGCGGCGGCGCGATGATCCAGCTGCCCGCCTTCATGTTCGCGGACACCTACCAGTCGGTCGTGACCTTCTCGATCGCCTGATCCCGCGCTCTCTGAGCACCCCGAGGGCGGCTACCGGGTCCGCACCGTCCCCACCGACGACCGCCGCAAGGGCGCGGCGCAGGTGCTGCG
>NZ_JBFBGK010000105.1:0-29330 GCF_040684615.1 Streptomyces sp. NPDC089919 | reverse complement strand
GCCCACCCTTTGGCACGGCCCCGCCGGGGACAACTCCAGCCCCGCCGGCGATTGAGGCGCGGGTTCCGGGCCCGCGCCCGGCCGCTGCGCGGAGCTGTCCCCTCCCCGCCCCTTCCCGAAACCGTGGGCTCCGCCCCCGGACCCCCATACCGACGCTCCGCGCCGGTGCGCTCAAACGCCGCGCGGCTGGAATGGCCGGGGCAACGCCAAACGCCGGCGAGGCTGGAGGGGCCCGCCAGGGCCGGCAAGGGCTAGGTCAGGGGGAGGCGGTAGGTGGGGCCGGGGAGGGGTTCTACGAGGCCGTCGGCGACGAGGCCGTCGAGGGCTCGGGCACGTTGGACCGGGTCGTGCCAGACGGCGTCGAGGGCGGACTGGGGGACGGCCCCGGGGGCGTCGCGCAGGACCGCCAGCAGACGCCCCCGCACCTGCCGGTCCGTACCGGCGTAGGTCTGGCCGCGCCGGGCCGGCCCGTCGTGCGCCGGCTTCCCCGCCAACCGCCAAGCGCACCGCCCCTCGATCGGACACCGCTCGCAGGACGGCGACTTCGCCGTGCACACCAGCGCGCCCAGCTCCATCGAGGCCGCGGCCCAGGCGGCCGCCGTCGGCTCGTCGGCCGGCAGCAGTGCCCGCGCCAGCCGCCGCTCGGCGGCCGTGGTGGCGTTCGGCGGGTACTCCGCCCCCGTCACGGCCCGCGCGAACACCCGCCGGACGTTCGTGTCGAGCACCGCGTGCCGCTGCCCGTACGCGAAGGACGCCACCGCCGCGGCCGTGTACTCGCCGATCCCCGGCAGCGCCAGCAGGGCCGCGTGGTCCCGCGGCACGTCCCCGCCGTGCCGTTCCGTTATCGCCACCGCCGCCCCGTGCAGCCGCAGCGCCCGCCGCGGGTACCCGAGCCGCCCCCAGGCGCGGACCGCCTCGCCCGGGGCGTCCGCGGCCAGGTCGGCCGGCCGCGGCCAGCGGGCCAGCCACTGCTCGTACACCGGCAGCACCCGCACCACCGGCGTCTGCTGGAGCATGAACTCGCTGACCATCACGCCCCAGGGCCCCGCCTCGGGACGCCGCCACGGCAGGTCCCGGGCGTGCTCCTCGAACCAGTCGATCACAGGGGCGTGCAGCGCCCCCGGCGCCACGGGCAGCTCGCCGGCCGGAACGGCGGCGGCGGGGGAAGGAGTGATGGCAGTCATGACACTCCGCATCCTGGCACGTTCAGGGACGCCGCGCGGGCCCCGGACCGGTCAGCCAGCGCGCCGCCCCGGACCCGGAGCCCCGCATCGAGGCCAGCACCCCGCCCAGCGGCCGGGCCCCCAGCGCCATCACCAGCGAGGCCACCGAAGCGCCCAGGATCAGCCCCATCGCCACGTCGTGCGGGTAGTGGACGCCCACGAACACCCGCGAGAAGGCCATCAGCAGCGCCATCGGCACCACCAGCAGCGCGAGCGCGTTCCCCTGCAGCGGCCCCCGGCCCGGCAGCCCGGCCGCCGCCCCCGCCCCGCGCGCGGCCAGCGCCAGCCCGACCGCCGCGGCCCCCGCGATCGCGGAGTGGTTGCTGGGGAAGGACCAGTCGCCCGGCGGCGGACAGGCCACCAGCGGCGCCAGCGCCCCGGCCACCGCCCGGCAGGGCCGGTCCTCGTGCACCGCGGACTTGAGCAGTTCGGAGACCACGTACGGCCTCAGCGCCGCGGCGGCAGCACCGGCAGGGTGAGTTCGAAGCCCCGGTCCAGCAGCCTGGGCAGGTAGGTCTTCAGCGCCGCCACGCTCTGCGAGCGGTTGCCGCCCGCGTCGTGGGAGAGCACCACCACGCCGGGCGCCGCGCCCTTGAGGACCCGGCTGACGATGGTCGAGGTGCCCGGCTCCGTCCAGTCCAGCGTGTCCACGGTCCAGGCCAGCGGCTCCATCCCGAGCCCGGCGCCGATCTCGAAGGCCGCCCGGTTCCAGGCCCCGTACGGCGCGCGGAACCACACCGGCGCCTCCCCCACCGCCTGCTGGATCACGTCGCTGGTGCGGCCGATCTCCCAGGCCAGCTTGGCGCGGCTGAGCTTGGGGATGAGCGGGTGGGTCCAGGTGTGGTTGCCGATCACATGGCCCTCGTCGGCCATCCGGCGCAGCAGGTCCTTGTTGTCCACGGCCATCTCGCCGCAGACGAAGAACGTGGCCCGGACGTCGTACCGGCGCAGGGTGTCCAGGATGCCGGGGGTGTACCGGGGGTCGGGCCCGTCGTCGAAGGTGAGCACCATGTTGCTGCCCACGACCGGCATCTCCAACAGCGGCCGGACCCGGACCTGGGGCTTGGCGGGCCGGTGCCGCGGCGGCAGCTCCGCGGTCATGGGGCTGAGCCGGTACGAGGAGGGCAGCTGCGGGCGGGCGGCCTGCCCGGGCGGCCCGGGGCGCGCGGGCGCGCCCGCGGCGGGTGCGGGGCGGCCGGCGGCCGGACCGGCGGCGCCGGTCCGCGTCGGGGCGGGGGCTCCCGGGGAGCCGGCCTCTCCCCCGGTCAGCAGCCCGGCGGCGACGGCGGTACCCAGGAACACGGCGGAGCGCAGCATTCCCCGCCGCCCCGGAAGAAGCTCATCCGATTTCATTATCAATTGCTCGCACGCGACCCAGCGTGCGGGCTTCGACAACGCCGGTCAAGAGCCCATGTTCACCCGCGGGTTCACCCGCCCGGACCTGTCACTTGCCGCGGCGCACCAGGGGGAACGGCAGGGTCTCCCGGATCGTCAGACCCGTCAGGAACATCACCAGCCGGTCGACGCCGATGCCCAGCCCGCCGGTGGGCGGCATCGCGTACTCCAGCGCGTCGAGGAAGTCCTCGTCGATCTCCATCGCCTCCGGGTCCCCGCCCGCGGCCAGCAGCGACTGCGCGGTCAGCCGGCGCCGCTGCTCGACCGGGTCGGTCAGCTCCGAGTAGGCCGTGCCCAGCTCGGTGCCGAAGGCGACCAGGTCCCAGCGCTCTGCGAGCCGGGGGTCCTTGCGGTGCTGGCGGGTGAGCGGGGAGACGTCGGTCGGGAAGTCCTTGTAGAAGGTGGGCAGCGTGGTCCGCTCCTCCACCAGCCGCTCGTACATCTCCAGCACCACGTCGCCGCGGGTGTTCTCCGGGGTGTGCGGGACCCCCGCGCGGTCGCACAGGCGGCGCAGCACCGGCTCCTCGGTGTCCGCGTCCACCTCCTCGCCCAGCGCCTCGCCGATCGCCCCGTACATCGTCTTCACCGGCCAGAGCCCGGAGATGTCGTGCTCGACGAGGACGCCGTCGGGGCCGGCCTTGCGGGCCACCTGGGCGCCGTTGGCCGCGACGGCCGCGCCCTGGATCAGCTCCCGGGTCAGGTCGAGCATCACGTCGTAGTCGGCGAAGGCCTGGTAGGCCTCCAGCATCGTGAACTCCGGGTTGTGCTTGTACGAGACGCCCTCGTTGCGGAAGGTGCGGCCCATCTCGAAGACCTTCTCCATGCCGCCCACGCACAGCCGCTTCAGGTACAGCTCGGGGGCGATGCGCAGGTACAGGTCCAGGTCGTAGGCGTTGATGTGGGTGGTGAAGGGCCGGGCGTTGGCGCCGCCGTGGATCTGCTGGAGCATCGGGGTCTCGACCTCCAGGTAGCCCCGGTCCAACAGGCCCCGGCGCAGCGCCTGGACGGCCGCCGAGCGAGCCCGCACCACCTCGCGGGCCTCGGGCCGGGCCACCAGGTCGAGGTACCGGCGGCGCACCCGCGCCTCCGGGTCGGCCAGGCCCTTGCGCTTGTCGGGCAGCGGGCGCAGGCACTTGCCGGTCAGCTGCCAGCTGCCGACCACCACCGACAGCTCGCCGCTGCGGCTGGCCCCGAGCTCGCCGGTGGCCACCACGTGGTCACCGATGTCCACGGTGCCGGTGAACTCCGCGACCAGGTCCGCACCGGAGCCGTCCCGGGTGAACATCAGCTGGAGGTCGCCCGACCAGTCCCGGAGCACCGCGAACACCACGCCGCCCAGGTCGCGCACCACCATCACCCGCCCGGCGACGGTGACCACCTCGCCGGTCCGGGCGTCGGCGGGCAGCGTCCGGCCGCCCGCGCCCAGCTCGGCCACGGTGTGGGTGCGCTGCGGGATGCCGACGGGATAGGCGTCCACGCCGGCGGCCCGCAGCCGCTCGAGCTTGCGGTGCCGTACCCGGACCTGGTCGGGCAGCGGCGGCGCCGCGGGGGCGCCCGGCAGGGCCTCCTGGGCCAGGCCGAGGGCCTCGATGGCCGGCAGGTGGGCGGTGGTGGGGGCGGCGACCCCGCCGCCGCTGCGCCCCCGGCCCCAGAGCTTGTGCAGGCTCGGTACCGAGACGAACCCCTCGGCGATGCCCGAGGCGAGGCTGATCCGGGCGAGCGAACCGGCGTCCCCGTAGCAGAGGAAGCGCGGGTACCACTCCGGCTGGTACTTCACGTTGGACCGGTACAGCGCCTCCAGCTGCCACCAGCGGGAGAAGAACAGCAGCAGCCGGCGCCACAGCCGCAGCACCGGGCCGGCGCCGATCCGGCCGCCCTCCTCGAAGACGGAGCGGAAGACGGCGAAGTTCAGGGAGATCCGCCGCACGCCCAGCTTGGGCGCCTGCGCGCACAGCTCGGCCACCATGAACTCCATGACGCCGTTGGGCGCCTTGCGGTCCCGGCGCATCAGGTCCAGGGAGATGCCGTCCTTGCCCCAGGGGACGAAGGACAGCAGGGCGATCAGGTTGCCCTCCGCGTCGAAGGCCTCCACCAGCAGGCAGTCGCCGTCCTCGGGGTCGCCGAGCCGGTCCAGGGCCATGGAGAAGCCGCGCTCGGTCTCGGTGTCGCGCCACTTGTCGGCCCGGTCGACGGTGCGCTGCATCTCCTCCTCGGTGAGCGCGGAGTGCCGGCGGATCTGCGTGGTGGCGCCGGTGCGGCGCACCCGGTTGACGGCCTGCCGGGTGACCCGCATGTCCCGGCCGTCGAGGTCGAAGCGGGCCACGTGCAAGATCGCCTCGTCGCCCAGTTGGAGGGCGCCGAGACCGGACCGGGCGTAGGCGGTGGCGCCCTCCTCCGAGGCGCCCATCACGGCCGGCTGCCAGCCGTAGCGGCGGGCCAGGGCCAGCCACTCGTCGACCGCCGCGGTCCAGGCGCCGGGGTCGCCGACCGGGTCTCCGGAGGCCAGGCAGACCCCGGTCTCCACGCGGTAGGTGACGGCGGCCCGGCCGTTGGGCGCGAAGACGACGGCCTTGTCGCGCCGGGTGGCGAAGTAGCCCAGCGAGTCGTTGCGGCCGTAGGCGCCGAGCAGCGCGCGGATCCGCGGCTCCTCGTCGCCGTGCAGGGCCGCCTCCATGCGCTGCGAGCGGAAGAGCGTGGCGGCGGCGTTCAGCAGGGCCAGCGCGCCGAACAGGCCGCAGAAGAAGTACAGGGGCCGGGGCGGCCGGCCGTCGAACTGGCGGGCCGAGACCAGGCCGCCGAAGACCTGCTTGGCCGCCCAGTCCAGCCGCTGGCCGCTGGGCAGGGTGCCGGGCCAGACGGACACCAGGCCCCAGCCGAGGAAGACCGCCACCACCAGCCCGATGCCGAGCACCAGCATGGCGAGCCAGAACGCGCCGTGCCGGGAGGCCGCGTAGAACTCCTTGCGGGCCATCACCAGCACGGTCAGCGCGGCGATCGCGATGACGGTGGAGATGCCCGAGTACCACCAGTCGCCGTCGACCAGGAAGAGCACGTCGGTCAGGAGCAGCAGGGCCAGATAGGCGACCACGATCCACCAGGCGACCTTCTTGCGGCTGCCGAGCGCGGCCGCGAGGAGGGTGAGGAAGGCGGCGTAGGCGAGGTTGGCGCTGACCGGCACGACCAGCGCGTCGAGGTAGCGCACCACGTGCCGCAGCAGGCGGCGCAGCCCCGGGGAGAGCGCCAGCAGGGCGCACAGCAGGCCGAGGGTCCCGAAGAAGGCGGCGAACGCGTCGGGCACCCGCTTCAGGAAGCGGTTCCTGGTTCCCTGGGTCTGCTCCACGGTGACGCTCATGGTTCGCACTGTAGGCAGCGCCGCGCAGGTCCGCGCGGCGGGCGGGGTTAGCCTCAGGGGGTGACGGAGAAGCACAGCACACGGTTCGAGCGGGGCACGGACGGGCCCAAGGTCATCCTGGCGGGGGTGGACGGATCGGAGTCCTCGCTGCGGGCCGCCGCCTACGCGGCGGGGCTGGCCCGGCGGCAGGGCGCGCTGCTGGCGGTGGTGTACGTCCAGCCGGTGATGCCGGCGGGCGCGGCCATGGGCGTGCCGGTCGGCGGGGTCACCGAGGAGATCGCGCAGGGACTGGTCGCGGAGATCCGGGCCGCCGCCGAACGCCTCAAGGGCATCTTCGAGGTCCGCTGGGAGTTCCACACCTTCCACGGCGACGCGTACGCCGGGCTGGTCAGCGCGGCCGAGGAGCTGACGGCCGACGCGGTGGTGGTCGGCGCCTCGGAGCAGGCGGGCCACCGCATCGTCGGCTCGGTGGCCGTCCGCCTGGTGAAGGCGGGCCGCTGGCCGGTGACCGTGGTCCCGTAGCGCGCGGCGGGGCACGGGCGTCCGGTCCGTAGCTCGCGGCGGGGCACGGGCGTTCGGGTCCGGGTCGGTGACGCCGGTCCGCCGCCGCCCTCCCGCCTGCCGAAACACCCCGCTTAAACTGCGCGGCATGCTGCGCGCACTGGCCGTCGACGACGAGAAACCCGCCCTCGAGGAACTGCTGTACCTCCTGCGGGCCGATCCGCGGATCCTGAGCGCCGAGGGCGCCACCGACGCCACCGGTGCGCTGCGCCGCATCGGGCGGGCCCTGGAGGCGGGGCCCGCCGGCGAGGACGCGATCGACGTGGTCTTCCTCGACATCCACATGGCGGGGCTCACCGGCCTGGACGTGGCCCGGCTGCTCACCGGCTTCGCCCGCCCCCCGCACCTGGTGTTCGTCACCGCCCACGAGGGCTTCGCCGTCCAGGCCTTCGACCTCAAGGCGGTGGACTACGTCCTCAAGCCGGTCCGCCGGGAGCGGCTGGCCGAGGCGGTCCGCCGGGTCTGCGAGAGCGCCGCCGCCGCCCGTCCGGGGCCCGAGGCGGCCGGCCCGCCGGCCACGGCCGAGCAGATAGCCGTCGAACTGGGCGGGGTCACCCGCTTCGTGCCGGTGGACGACATCGCCTACGCCGAGGCCCAGGGCGACTACGCCCGGCTGCACACCGACACCGGCAGCCACCTGGTCCGCATCCCGCTCACCACCCTCGAGGAGCGCTGGGCCGCCCGCGGCTTCGTCCGCATCCACCGCCGCCACCTCGTCGCCCTCGCCCGGATCGACGAGTTGCGGGTGGACGCCGGCAGCACCACGGTGCGGATCGGCAGCGCCGAACTCTCCGTCAGCCGCCGGCACGCCCGCGAGCTGCGCGACCTGCTGATGCGCCGGGCCCGGGGCTGACCGGCGTGTGCACCGAAGCTCCCCGGCCGGAGCCGGGTCCCGCACCGCAGCAGCCGGACCGCCCGCGCCGCGAGACCGTCGTCGGTCCCCCGCTGCCGGCCCGCCGCCGGGCCCCCGGCCACACCCCCGCCCGCTCCGAGATCACCGAGCAGACCTCCCTGGGCGCCACGTACGTCCGGGCCCTGATGCGCAGCCAGCTGCGCACCGCGCTCGTCGCGCTGGCCGCGCTCACCCTGGTCATCGGGGGGCTGCCGCTGCTCTTCGTGCTCCCGCACCGCCCGGTGGGCGGCGCCGGCGCCCCGCTGGCCTGGGCCGCGCTGGGCTGCGCCGTCTACCCGGTGATGTGGCTGATCGCCCGCTGGTACGTGCGCCGGGCCGAACGCAACGAACGCGACTTCACCGGCCTGGTCGCCGGCCCCGCCGACCGGGGCGAGGGCCGCTGGTGAACCAGGCGTACGCGATCGCCGCCGTCGCCGCGGTGGTGCTCGGCACCCTCCTCATCGGCGGGCTCGGGCTGCGGATCTCCCGCACCACCTCCGACTTCTACGTGGCCTCCCGCACGGTGGGCCCCCGGCTCAACGCCGCGGCCATCAGCGGGGAGTACCTGTCCGCGGCCTCCTTCCTCGGCGTCGCCGGGCTGGTGCTGCTCCAGGGGCCGGAGATGCTGTGGTACCCGGTCGGCTACACGGCCGGCTACCTGGTGCTGCTGGTGCTGGTCGCCGCCCCGCTGCGGCGCTCGGGGGCCTACACCCTCGCCGACTTCGCCGAGGCCCGGCTGGAGTCGGGGGCGGTGCGCCGGCTCGCCGCGCTGTTCGTCGTCGGCATCGGCTGGCTCTACCTGCTGCCCCAGCTCCAGGGCGCCGGGCTCACCCTGCACATCATGACCGGCGCCCCGCACTGGGTCGGCGCGCTGGTGGTGGGCGTGGTGGTCACCGGGGCGGTGGCGGCCGGCGGAATGCGCAGCATCACCTTCGTGCAGGCCTTCCAGTACTGGCTCAAGCTGACCGCGCTGCTGGTGCCCGCGCTCTTCCTGACCGCGGCCTGGCTCGGCGACGGCGCCCCGGGGGCCCGCTTCGACGAGCCGCCCGCCTTCCGGGAGCACGCGCAGGTCACCGTCGCCGACGCGGTCTCGCTCGAGTTCACCACCCCGCTGCGGGTCACCGTCACCGGCCGGATCGACGGGCACGGCTACCAGGGGGCCGAGCTCGAACTCGGCCAGGGCCCGCACCGGATCGGCGCCGGCACCACCCTGCGCTTCCCGCCGGGGGCGCCGGTGCCCGAGCGGGCCTCGGCCGGCGGCTCCCGGTGGTCCCGGCCGCTGTCCGGCGGCCGCGAACAGCATCCGCTGTACGCCACGTACGGGCTGATCCTCGCCACCTTCCTCGGGACGATGGGACTGCCGCACGTGGCCGTCCGCTTCTACACCAGCCCGCACGGCACCGCCGCCCGCCGCACGACCCTCGTCGTGCTCGGGCTGGTCGGCGCCTTCTACCTGCTGCCGCCGCTCTACGGGGCGCTGGGCCGGATCTACGCACCGGAGCTGGCCCTGTCGGGGACCGCGGACGCGGCCGTGCTGGTGCTGCCGGAGCGGCTGATCGGCGGGATGGCCGGGAACCTGCTGGGCGCCCTGCTGGCCGGCGGCGCCTTCGCGGCCTTCCTGTCCACCGCCTCCGGGCTGACGATGGCGGTGGCGGGGGTGCTCACCCAGGAGGCGCTGCCGGGCCGCGGGGTACGGCAGTTCCGGCTGGCGACGATCCTGGCCATGGCGGTGCCGCTGGCGCTCAGCGCCTTCCTCGCCAACGTCCCGGTGGCCGACGCGGTGGGGCTGGCCTTCGCGGTGTCGGCCTCGTCCTTCTGCCCGCTGCTCGTCCTCGGCATCTGGTGGCGGGGCCTGACCGCGCCGGGGGCGGCGAGCGGGCTGCTGGCGGGCGGCGGCGCGGCCCTGTCCGCCGTACTGGCCACCCGCGCCGGGCTGCCCGCCGGCGGCTGGGCGCACGCCCTGCTGGCCTGGCCCGCGCTGTGGTCGGTGCCGCTGGGCTTCCTGACGATGGTGGCGGTCTCGCTGGCCACCCGGCACCGGATACCGGCGGGGGCGGCCGCCACCCTGACACGGCTGCACCTGCCGGAGGACCTGGTCGCCGGCCGGCGGGGGGACGGATGAGCGGCGAACTGCTGGCCGGGCTGCTGCCGGTGGGCTGCGCCCTCTTCGCCGCCGGTGTCGCGGCCGGGCGGTGGTGGGCCGGCCGGAGCACGGGCCGGTCCGGGCCGGGCCTGGGCACGCCCGTGCAGCGGGCCACCTTCCAGACCCTGCACACCGCCTCGCTGGCCGCGCCCCCGCTGCGGGCCGGGCTCACCGAGGACACCGCCCGCAAGGCGGTGCGCCGGCTGCGGCCGCTGCTGGGCACCGAGGCGCTGTGCCTGACCGACCGGGAGGCCGTGCTGGCCTGGGACGGGCCGGGGGCCGGCCACCACTGGGACCTGGTGATGGCCAAGGCCTCCGGGATCCTGGAGTCCGGGCGCAGCCTGACGGTGGAGACCGGCTGCCCGGACCCGCTCTGCCCGCTGCGCTGGGCGGTGATCGCCCCGCTCACCGGGGAGGAGGGCGTGCTGGGCGCGCTGGTGGCGTACGGCTCCCGGGAGTCGGCGGTGCTGGTGCGGGCTGCCACGGAGCTGGCCCGCTGGGTCTCGGTGCAGCTGGAGCTGGCCGAGCTGGACCGGTCCAGGACCCGGCTGATCGAGGCCGAGATCCGCGCCCTGCGGGCCCAGATCTCCCCGCACTTCATCTTCAACTCCCTGGCCGCGATCGCCTCGTTCGTCCGGACCGACCCCGAGCGGGCCCGGGAGCTGCTGCTGGAGTTCGCGGACTTCACCCGCTACTCCTTCCGGCGGCACGGGGACTTCACCCGCCTGGACGACGAACTGCGCTCGATCGAGCAGTACTTGGCGCTGGCCGGTGCGCGGTTCGGGGAGCGGCTGACGCTCACCCTCCAGGTGGCGCCCGAAGTGCTGCCGGTGGCACTGCCGTTCCTGTGCCTGCAGCCGCTGGTGGAGAACGCCGTCAAGCACGGCCTGGAGGACTCCGTCGAGGAGTGCCGGATCACCATCTGCGCGCGGGACGCGGGCACCGAGGCGGTGGTGACCGTGGAGGACAACGGGGTCGGCATGGAACCGGCGGTGCTGCGGGCCCTGCTGGCGGGCGAGGGCCCGGCCTCCTCGGGCATCGGGCTGCGCAACGTCGACGAGCGGCTGCGGCAGGTCTACGGGGACGACTACGGGCTGGTGATGGAGACCGGGGTGGGGGCCGGCATGAAGGTGACGGTCCGGGTGCCCAAGTACCGTGCCGGGGTGCACCCCGACGCCGGCGCGCAGCCGTTCTAGCGGACGGGCCGGCCGCCTCAGAAGAGGTGCATCGCCAGGTGCCCCAGCGGCAGTCCCAACTGCCAGGCGGGCGTCCAGATCCGGGAGTTCTCGTCCAGCGCCCCCAAGCCGTCGGGGTCGTCGGGGTCCTCCGGGT
This sequence comes from Streptomyces sp. NPDC089919, assembly GCF_040684615.1. Classification (NCBI taxonomy): domain Bacteria; kingdom Bacillati; phylum Actinomycetota; class Actinomycetes; order Kitasatosporales; family Streptomycetaceae; genus Streptomyces; species Streptomyces sp. NPDC089919. The sequence goes on along the minus strand of NZ_JBFBGK010000105.1, from coordinate 18,432 downwards.
CGAGGTTGGTCGCGTACAGCTCGGTGCCCTCCAGCCAGCGCCAGGCGGCCCGGGCCAGCTCCAGGTCGGCGTCCGCGCCGCCGCGTTCGCGGGCCTCCTCGCCCAGTTGCAGGAACCGGGTCTGCGCCCAGTCCCGCCAGGGGTGTCCGTAGGCGGTCAGCGAGAGCCATTCGTCGAGCTGGGAGACCACCCGGATGCCGGAGAGCTCCCCGGCCGCGTCCGAGAGGTAGATCGTGAGCGCCAGGGTGTCCCGGCCGGCCCGGAACTCCAGGGTGCTGACCGGGATCAGCCGTCCGGTGCGCAGGAGTTCGTCCGCGATGTACTCGGCGTAGAGCCACGCCATGGGCACCGCCAGTCCGCCGTCACTGGTGCCGTTCGTACCCTCGGGGCGCACCGTGCCACCTTCTCCCGCGTGTCGAGCCTGCCGCCGTCTGGACCGAGCCTTCACTCCGGGACGGGACGGGCGGGGCACGTTTACCCAACTTGAACGCTCTGGTGGCGTTTTCGGTGCACCCTGCGCACACTCTGGTCACGTCTTCGGGCCGATTCTGGACGGACGGCGCGCGGGCGGGCGGGTCAGGCGCCGAGCTCGTACCCCGCGAGCCCTTTCCGCAGGGCCCGCAGGGCGTAGTACGTACGGGACTTGACCGTGCCGGCCGGGATGCCCAGCTCCTCGGCGGCCTCGGCCACCGAGCGGTCCCGGAAGTACACCTGGACCAGCACCTCGCGGTGCTCGGGGCCCAGGGAGTGCACGGCGCGGCGGATGTCGATGGCGGTGGTGGTGGCGTCGAACCGGTCCTCGGCGGAGGGGCGCTGGTCCAGTCCCTCGGCCTCGACCTCCTGGGGGCGGGCGAGCCGGGCCCGGCGGGCGTCGATCGCGAGCCGGCGGCCGACGGTGAAGAGCCAGGGGCGCATGGAGTCGTAGCGCTCGCTACGCCAGGCCTCGGGGTGCTGCCAGGCCCGCACCAGGGTCTCCTGGACCAGGTCCTCGGCCCGCTGGGCGTCCCCGTGGGTGAGGGTGAGCAGGAATCCGAACAGGGCCCGGCCGTGCTCGTGCTGGAGTTCGGCCAGCTCGTCCGCACGGCTGCACCGGAGAGTGGGGACGTTGCTCACCGGGGGGCTCCTTACAGGGTCGTTCGGTCCGTTGAACCCACCCTCGCCTGCGGGAGACGGTCCGGGAACCGCCGGACGGCAGCCGCGCGCCGGAGGGGGCCGCGGGGGCCGACGGGCGGGCGCCGGGCGCGACGAACGGTCGAACGGCGCGGTGAACGGTCCGCCGAACGGCTGATGCGGGCGGGGCGCGGCGGCGGGTCCCCGGCCGCTTCCTTGACTTCACCTGCCCCCTTTGAAGGATTCGAAAGACAGGTGATCCGATAGTCAGACGATCTGACTCATGGAGGCGGTCTGCCCCGTGCCGGGATCCGACCCACGAGAGCTGGGGCAGATGAGCAAGCGCACACGCCGGGCCGCCGCCGCCCTGACCGCGGCCCTCCTCGCGGCCGGAGCCGGCGCCTGCTCGGCCCCCGGCTCCGCCCCGGCCCGGCTGACGGACCGCACCGGCGCACACCCCTCGGCCGGGCCGGCCGGCGGCTCCCCCGCCGGCCGCGGCTTCACGCTGGTGGCCAGCGGGGACGTGCTGCCGCACGACTCGGTCATCCGGCGCGCCCAGGCCGACGCCGGGGGCGAGGGCTACGACTTCAAGCCCATGTTCGCCGCGGTCAAGCCGCTGGTCACGGCCGCGGACCTGGCCCTGTGCCACAGCGAGACGGTCTACGGGCCGGAGGGCGGCCCCTTCACCGGATACCCCGAGTTCAAGTCCCCGCCGGAGGTGGCCGAAGGCCTCAAGGCCACCGGGTACGACGGCTGCTCCACCGCCTCCAACCACGCCCTGGACGACGGGGCGGAGGGCCTCAAGCGCACCCTGGACGCCTTCGACAAGCAGGGGCTCAAGCACGCCGGGACGGCCCGTACCGCCGCCGAGGCCGCCGCCGTGACGATGTACACGGCCGGCACCGCCAAGGTCGCGCACCTGGCGTACACCTACGACACCAACGGCTTCCCGATGCCCGACGGGCAGCCGTGGGCGGTCAACCTGATGCGGCAGCAGAAGATCGTGGCCGACGCCCGGGCGGCCCGCACGGCCGGCGCGGACGTGGTGCTGGTCAGCGTCCACTGGGGCACCGAGTGGCAGACCGAACCGGACGAGACCCAGCTCTCCCTCGGCAAGGCCCTCACCGCCTCGCGGACCGGCAGCCGGCCCGACATCGACCTGGTCCTCGGCACCCACGCACACATCCCGCAGGCCTACGAGAAGGTCAACGGCACCTGGATCGTCTACGGGATGGGCGACCAGGTCTCCGGCCGCATGGTCAACTACGCCGACCAGCCCGACCCGCGCGGCAACTACGGCAGCATCGGGCGCTTCACCTTCGCCCCGCCCGCCGAGGAGGGCGAGCGCTGGCAGGTGACCAAGGCCGAGTTCATCCCGCAGATGATGGACACCGACTCCGGCCGGGTGGTCGACCTGCCAGCCGCACTGGCCGCGGACCCGGGCCGCGAAGAGTACCAGGAGGCCCAGGACGCCATCCGCCAGGCGGTCCTGAGCCGCGGCGCCGCCAAGGACGGCTTGACGATGGGCCGCTGACACCACCTCAGCTGACACCACCTCAGCTGACGCCGCTTCAGCAGATGCTGCTTGAGGAGGCCTCATTTCAGCAGCCGGGACAGGCGGCGGTCGGCCAGCGGCTTGCCGCCGGTCTGGCAGGTGGGGCAGTACTGGAGCGCGGAGTCGGCGAAGGACACCTCCCGGATCGTGTCCCCGCAGGCCGGGCAGGGCTCCCCGGCCCGGCCGTGCACGTGCAGCCCGCTCTTCTTCTCGGCCTTCAGCCGCCCGGCGGCCAGCCCCCGGGAGCGCTCGACGGCCTCCGTCAGGGTGCTCTCCATGGCCTGGTAGAGGCGGGCGGCCTCGTCCGCCTCCAGCCGGGACGCGATCTTGAAGGGGGACATCTTCGCGGCCCACAGGACCTCGTCGCTGTAGGCGTTGCCGATCCCGGCGATCACGCTCTGGTCCCGCAGCACACCCTTGATCTGACGGCGTTCGCCGGCCAGCAGGGCGGTGAACTCGGCCTCCCCGAAGTCCTCGGCGAACGGGTCGGGGCCGAGCCGCGCGATCCCGGGCACCTCGGCGGGATCGTGCACGACGTACACCGCCAGCCGCTTCTGGGTGCCGGCCTCGGTGAGGTCGAAACCGCCCCCGCCCACCAGCGCGACCCGCAGGGCCAGGGGGCTCTTGCCCGGCCGGGGCGGCGCCGCGGGCAGGGTGTCCTGCCAGCGCAGCCAGCCGGCCCGGGCCAGGTGGGTGACCAGGTACAGGCCGCCCGCCGGGATCGCCAGGAACTTGCCGTACCGGGCCACGGGCCCGGCGACCTGCCCTTCCAGGGCCGCGGGCGGCGGGTCGTACGTCTTGAGCACGCTGATGGCGGCGGGCCACACGTGCTCGACGGTCCGCCCCGTCACCTGCTCGGTCAGGAAGCCCTTCAGGGCCTCGACCTCCGGTAGTTCGGGCATGCCCGCACCCTCCGCGCCTCGTCTCGGTCCACGTCCGGTCCAGGGGGCCCTGGCCGGGCGGCCCGGACCCCGTCGGCTCAGTCCATGACGAACTCGCACCACACGCACTTGCCGCTGCCCCGGGACTCGACGCCCCACACGTCCGCCAGCCGGTCCACCAGCATCAGACCGCGGCCCGAGACCCCCGACTCGCCGGCCTCCCGGCGGCGCGGCAGGGCGCTGGAGCGGTCCTCCACCTCCACCCGCAGCCGGCGCTCGGGGCCGCTGAGCACCCGCAGGGTGACGATGGCCGGGCCCTCGGTGTGCATCAGGGCGTTGACCATCAGCTCGTCGGCGACCAGCTCGATCTCGTCGGCCCGCTCCCGGGCGCCCCAGGCCCGGACGGCCGCACCGATCATGTGCCGGGCGGCGGACAGGGCCTCCGGGTCGTTCTGGGCGACGTGCTGCTGGAGCCGGCCGCCGCCCTGGGGGACGTCCTCGACCCGGCGGCGCAGCAGGAGCAGGGCCATGTCGTCGTCCCCGCCGCGTTCGTAGACCACCTCGCAGAGCCGGTCGGCCAGGCTCTGGAGCTCCCCCGGGCCGTCCTGGACCAGGGAGGTGAGCAGGCGCACGCCGTCGTCGAGGTCGGCGCCGGGCTGCTCGACCAGCCCGTCCGTGCACAGCAGCAGTGTCTCCCCGGGGTCGAGTTCGACGGTGGTGACCGGGTACTCCAGGCTGCCGAACTCGGCGGACAGGCCCAGGGGCATGCCGCCCTGGACGGGCAGCCGCCGGCAGTCCCCGCTACGGGTGCGCAGCAGCGGGTCGAGGTGTCCGGCCCGGACCAGCTGGAGGACGCCGGTGGACAGGTCCACCTCGGCGTAGGTGCAGGTGGCGAACCGGTCGGTGTCCAGCTCGTGCAGGAAGACGGAGGCCCGGGCCATGACGGTGGCCGGCGAGTGCCCCTCGGCCGCGTAGGCGCGCAGCACGATGCGCAACTGGCCCATGACGGCGGCCGCGTGGGTGTCGTGCCCCTGGACGTCGCCGATCACGGCGCCGACCCGGCCGCCGGGCAGCGGGATGACGTCGTACCAGTCGCCGCCGATGTCCCGGCCCATCCGGGCGGAGCGGTAGCGGACGGCGATCTGGGCGCCCGGCACGGCGGGGATGCGGCGGGGCAGCATCGCCTGCTGGAGCCCTTCGGCGAGGTCGTGCTCCTGCTCCAGGAGCATGGCCCGCTGGAGGCTCTGGGCGATGCTGCTGCCGAGGGCGACGAGCAGGTTCCGCTCCTCCTGGGTGAAGCCGTCCTTCTCCTGGTAGAGCAGTCCGATCGCGCCGATCGGCCGGGCCTGCGCGATCAGCGGCAGGTAGGCCGCCGCCGAGATCTCCATGTACTCGATCTTGTCCCAGAGGATGGGGTAGCTCCGGGCGAAGTCCTCGGCGGATTCGATGAAGCGGGGCTGGAGGGAGCGCACCACCTCGCTCATCGGGTAGCCCTCGTCGATACGGGTGTAGCGGGTGCCGGGGACGAAGCTGCCCTCGGGGCCCTCGGCGACCAGGTGGATCCGGCTGCCGGCCTCGACCAGCCCCATCACCATCCCCATCGTCCCCAGGCGGTCCAGGCCGTGGCTGTCGCTGAGGGCGTCGATGACGTCCTGGACGGTGCGGGCGTGGGCCAGGGCCGCGGTGGTGCCCTCGACCACGGAGGTCTGGCGGCGGCGCTCCTCGTCGAGGCCGAGGCGTTCGGCGGAATGGCTCAGTTCCTCGGTGGCGTCCCGGACGATGCCGATGATCCGGTACGGGCGGCCGTCCGGGTCCCGCAGGATCCGGCCCTGGGTGTGGGTCCAGCGCAGCCGGCCGTCGCGGCAGCGGATCCGGAAGTACGCGCCGTAGCTGTCGGTACCGCTCTTGAGGGCGCTGGAGACCAGGGCGTCCAGCCGCACGGCCTCGGCGGGCGGCACCCGGGGGGCCAGCGACTCGGGCCGTCCGTCGTACTCCGCGGGCCGGACGTCGAAGACCTCGTGCGCGGCCGGGTCCATGTGCATCTGGCCGGCGTCCAGGTCCCAGTCGAAGCTGCCCATCCGGTTGAGGGACAGGCTCTGGTCCGGGTGCGCGGGCCAGTCGTCCGGCAGCGATACGGTGCTCGGCACCGGTCCACCATGACACTCTTCGCCCGATTCCTCGACAGGAGGGCCGGGCCGCCCGGCCCGCCCGGTCAGGCGCTCTCCAGGTACTGCCCCGGGTCGGTGGCCAGGTCCTGCGGCACCCCGTACGGGTCGGCGGGCTGGTACGGGTCGGCCGGGCCGTAGGGGGCGTACGGGTCGTAGCCGTCGCCGGGGCCGAAGGGGATCTCGCTCTCGCCGGTGAGCGGGTCGCCCGGCAGCAGCTCGGTCGGCAGGTCGGTGGGCAGGTCCGGCGGCAGGTCGGTGGGCGGCTGCGCGGGGGTGCGCGAGCCGGTGCCGGGCGGGGGCTGCGGGCGCTGCCCGGGGTCCTGCGCGGACGAGCTGTCCGACGGGCTCGCGGTGGGGCAGTCGGCGGACGGCGAGGGCGGCGTCGGCGGGGCGGTGCCCGGGCGGCCGGTGCTCGGGGTGGCGCTCAGCGGCGGGATCGGCGTGCCACTGGCGGTGGCGGTGGCGCACGGGTCCGCGGACGGGGTGACCGGGGAGTCCGAGAGGAGCGGGCCGGACGGGTCGTGGCTGGGCGGCACCCGGGGCGGCGCGTCCTGGGCGCCGTCGTCACCGGTCTTGCGCTCGATCCAGGTGTTGTCGGTGACGTTGACGATGACCAGGTTCTCGATCAGCTGGGTGGTGGGCCTGACGACCACCACCTGGCCCGGCTCGAAGCCGGGCCAGGCCGGGCCCTGGTGGACGGGGGCGCCCCGGTCCGCGGCGGGCGGCAGCAGCGGGTTGCCGCAGGCGCAGCGCACCCGGGGAAGTCCGTGCCCGTCGACGAGCACGGCGGTGCCGGCCTGGAGGACGGACTGGAAGGCGTTCGCCCGGCCGGACCGGAAGCCGTGGCTGGTGACCCGGGTGTCGGCGCGCAGCACCACCGGGGTGAGGTCGCGCAGGAAGTCGCCCAGCTCGGCGGGGGCCACCCCGGCGGCGCCGGCGAAGGCCCGGGCCTTGTCCTCGTCGGCGGCCAGGTAGGAGGCCTGCTGTTCGACGTCGCAGCTGCCCAGCTGGCGGGTGCCGCCGTAGAGGCCGGGCACCGAGCCGCTGACGGTGCGCAGGGCGGTGGTGCCGGCGGCGCCCTTGTCGGCGGCGGAGCCGCCCTGCGGCCGGGAGGGCAGCGGGGCGACGGCGGTGGCCGAGCTGGGGGTGAAGGGGTCGGGGCCGGCGGCGGCCACCGGCTGGAGGAGGACCTGCGGGCCGGCGGTCCCCCGGGTCGTGGTGTCCCCGTCGTCGGAGCAGGCCGACACGGCGAGGGCGAGGACCGTCAGGCAGGCCGCCAGGGCGAGCCGGGGGGCGTGGCGACGTGCCGGTCGCGTCGTCGGTGCGCGCACAGGATCTCCTCTTCGCCCGGGTTCGACCCTCATTGTCTGGGGGCGTGCGCGGGGGGCCGCAAGGCGGACGCGGCGTACGGGTGCGGGCCGGACGGGGCATCCCCGGTGTACCGGACACCGGGCGCGAGGGGCCGCAGGAGGGAGTTGAACGCGTTCAAGTCTGCGAGTACGCTCCGGAGGAGTTGAACACGTTCAACGGTCGGCGGGCAACCGGTCCGTCATGGAGGGGGGATCCTCATGTCCGCACTCGCCTGGGTCGTCGACCCGGTGGTCACGCTCGGCATGCTCGTGGTCGTCCCGGCCGGACTGCGCCTGATCGCACCGGAAGGGCCCGAGGGGGCGGCCCTGCGCCGGGCCGCCCGCTGGTGGCCGCTGTGCGCACTGCCCGGGGCCGCCGCCCTGTGGCTGCCCCGCGGGACCACCGCCGTCACGCTGGCCGGCGGCTACGCGGCCGGGACGCTGGTCCTCCTGGTGCTCGGCGGCATCCGGGCGGTGCGGCTGCTGCGGACCGGCCCGCCGCCACCGGCCGAGGTGGCGGTGCTGACCGCGCTGGCCTCCCCCGCGGTGGCCGGTACCGCCCTGGTGGCCGAGCGCGGCGGCTGGCGGCTCTTCGGCTTCGACCTCGACATCCTGGCCCTGACCGTGCCGCACTTCCACTTCGCCGGCTTCACCGCCGCCCTGGTCGCCGGGCTGGTCTGCCGGGCCGCCGCCCCCGGCGCAGCCGGAGCCCGCCTGGCCGCCTGCTGCGTACCGGCCGGCACCGGCCTGGTCCTCGCCGGGTACTTCGTCGACGACTGGCTGGAGCTGGCCGGCGCCGTGGTCCTGACCGCCGGCATGTGGGCGGTCGCCCTGCTCACCTGGCACGAGATCCGCCCCCGGGGCCGCGACCGGCTCACCCGGGCCCTGCTCGGCACCTCCGCCGCCGTCCTCGCCGCCACCATGCTGCTCGCCCTGAGCTGGGCGCTCGGCGAGGCCACCGGACTGCCCCACCTCGACCTGACCTGGACGGCCGCCACCCACGGCCTCGGAAACGCCCTCGGCTTCGCACTCTGCTCGGTGCTGGCCTGGCGCCGCCTGAAGGAGACCCCGGCATGAACCCGCAGCCCCGCCCCGCCACCGACACCGCCCCCGGCTTCAGCCCCGACCCGGACTCGCTGAGCTACCCCGAGCGCGCCGCCACCCTGCACCGCCCGCTGCCGGCCGGGTACAACCACCTGCACCACCGCACCCGGATCGGCACCGGCCGGGCGGCCTTCGAACGGGCCGGCACCGCCGTCACCACCTTCGCCATGCACCGGGCGGCCGGACTGCGGGTCCGGGCCGCCGGCCCCCGCGCCGAGCCCGGCATCCGGCTGGGCAACGCCCTCGGCGTCGGCCGGTTCGAGATCTCGGTGCCCTGCGAGGTGGTCTGGACGGCGTACGAGAGCGACCTCACCGGCTTCGCGTACGGCACCCGCCCGGGCCACCCCGAGCAGGGCGAGGAGTCCTTCCTCGTCGAGCTGGACGCGCAGGGCGCGGTCTGGTTCACGGTCACCGCCTTCAGCCGGCCCGCCACCTGGTACACCCGGCTCGCCGGGCCGCTCGTCCCCTTCCTCCAGATGCGCTTCGCCCGGCTCTGCGGACGCCGGCTGCGCCGGATCGCCGCCGGCTGAGCGGGCCGCCGGCCCCGCCGGTACGCCGCCCCCGCGGACGCGCCCGGGGCGGCGTACCGGCGGATACTGGTGCTGATGGACTGGCTCGTGGCGCCCGATTACTGGCTGGCCCGGCTGGTCTTCCAGCGGGGCCTGGCGGGGCTGTACGTGGTCGCCTTCACCGCCGCGGCCCTGCAGTTCCGGGCCCTGATCGGCGAGCACGGCATGCTGCCGGTGCCGCGCTACGTCCGCTTCGTACCCTTCCTGCGCGCCCCCAGCCTCTTCCAACTCCACTACTCCGACCGGATGTTCGCGCTCTGCGCCGGTGGCGGGGCGGCGCTGGCGGCGGCCGTGACGGGGGGTGCGGCCGACGCGGTGCCACTGGGCGCGGCGATGGCGATGTGGGCGGTGCTGTGGGCGCTGTACCTGTCGATCGTCAACGTCGGGCAGACCTGGTACGCCTTCGGCTGGGAGTCGCTGCTGCTGGAGGCCGGCTTCCTCGCGGTCTTCCTCGGCAACTCCTCGGTGGGGCCGCCGGTGCTGGTGCTGTGGCTGCTGCGGTGGGTGCTGTTCCGGGTGGAGTTCGGCGCCGGGCTGATCAAGATGCGCGGCGACCCGTGCTGGCGGAAGCTGACCTGCCTGTACTTCCACCACGAGACGCAGCCGATGCCGGGCCCGCTGAGCTGGTTCTTCCACCACCTGCCCAGACCGCTCCACCGGGTGGAGTGCGCGGCCAACCACGTCACCCAACTCCTCGTGCCCGTGCTGCTCTTCGCCCCGCAGCCGGTGGCGACGGGCGCGGCCTGCGCGGTCGTGGCGACCCAGCTGTGGCTGGTGCTCTCGGGGAACTTCGCCTGGCTGAACTGGATCACCGTCGTCCTCGCCCTGTCGGCCGTGGACTTCGGCCGCCTGGGAATCCGCCAGCCGGCCGTCCAGGACCGGCTGCCGCTGTGGTTCGCGGTCCTGGGGTGCGTGCTCACCGCCCTGGTGCTGGTGCTCAGTTACCACCCGGTGCGCAACCTGCTCTCCCGGCGGCAGGTGATGAACCGGTCCTTCGACCCGCTGCACCTGGTGAACACCTACGGCGCCTTCGGCTCGGTCGGCCGCACCCGCGACGAGATCGTCGTCGAGGGCACCGCCGACCCCCTGCCGCACCACGAAAGCCGCTGGCTGGCCTACGAGTTCAAGGGCAAGCCGGGCGACGTCCGACGGCTGCCGCGCCCGTTCGCCCCGTACCACCTGCGGCTGGACTGGCTGATGTGGTTCGCCGCGCTCTCCCCCGGCTACGCCCGGGACTGGTTCGGGCCGTTCGTGACCCGGCTGCTGGAGAACGACCGGGACACGCTGCGGCTGCTGCGGCACAACCCCTTCCCCGACGCGCCGCCGCGCTACGTCCGGGCCCGGCTCTACCGCTACCGGTACACCACCTGGCAGGAGCTGCGCAGCACCGGGGCCTGGTGGCACCGGCGGCTGGTGCGCGAGTACCTGCCGCCGACCCGGCTGGCGGGCGGGCCGGCGGCACAGGAACGGCCGCGGGAGACCTGAGGGTCAGTCCAGACCCAGGCCCGCCAGGATCTCCGCCTCCTTGACGGGGTCCAGACCCACGGTCGGGCGGTCGGCGCGCTGGGGGGCGGTGCCGCCCAGCGCGGTCAGCCAGGCCCAGGTGTCCGCGACGGTCTCGGCCACCGGCCGGCAGCGCAGCCCGGTGGCCAGGGCCCTGGCCACGTCCGCCTGGTGCATGGTGGCGTGGTCCTCGCCCGGCGGGAGCCACACCGGCAGCTCCGTCCAGGGCGCCACCCCGGCCGCCAGCAGCACCTCTGGTGCGGCCCAGTGCAGTGCGGCGCCGCCGCCGGTGACCTCGGCGCAGGCCTCGAGCAGGCCGCCCATGGTCGCGTGCCCGGACGGGGAGACGAGGTTGTACGGCCCCGACCGCCCGGCCGCCACCGCGTCCAGGGTCCAGCGGGCCAGGTCGCGCACGTCGATGTACTGGATCGGCAGGTCCCGGGGGCCCGGCGCGAGCACGGCGCCGCCGCGGGCGGTGCGGCCCAGCCACCAGGGCAGCCGCCCGATGTTCTCGTACGGTCCCAGCACCAGCCCGGCCCGGACGTGCAGGGCGCGGTCGGCCCCGAAGGCCGCCTCCACGGCCAGCTCCCCGCCGCGCTTGGCCTCCGCGTACGGGACGTCGGTCAGGTCGGGCGCCGAGTCGACCACCGGGCCGTCCTCGGCGAGCCCGGCGGGGCTCGGGTAGGTGTAGACGGAACGGCTGGAAATGTACGCGTACCGGGCGGCGCGGGGCGCGAGCAGCCGGGCGGCGGCCAGCACCGTGGCCGGGTCGCCGGACCAGGTGTCGACCACGGCGTCCCACTCCCCCGCGCCGGTCAGCGCGACCAGGCCGGCGGCGTCCGTGCGGTCGCCGTGCAGGGCGGCGGCGCCGGGCGGCGGGGCGTGCCGGCCGCGGTGGAAGACCGTGACCTGCCAGCCGCGGTCCAGGGCGTCCTCGGTGAGGGCGCGGCCGACGAACTCGGTCCCGCCCAGTATCAGCAGCTTCATGGCCGCCACCCTGCCCGGCGGCGGTCGCGGCCGGAAGCGGAGATCGCCCTGAGCGGACGCATGATCGCCGTGAGCGGACAGTCCGGCCGGGAGCAGGACGCGCCGAGCCCCCGCACGGAAGGCGTGCGGGGGCTCGCTGCGGATCGGGCGGATCGGTACCGCCTCGGTCGCTACCGGGTCGGTCGGCGCCGGATCGGTCGGCACCTCGCCGGTCGGTGCCGGATCGGTCGGTGCCGGATCAGTCGATGCCGGGGAGGATGTGCGGCTCCGCGAGGTCGTCCTCGTAGCCGGCGAGCCGGATGGGGGCCGACCTGGCCCACACCTCGAGGCTGCCCAGCTCGTCGGAACGGCGGCGGGCGTGCCGCTCGGTGCGCTCCTTCAGGCCCTGGTCATGCTTCGTCAACTCTGGTGTCACCGCGCACTCCTTTGTGTCGCGTAACCCGACGGTCGGTTCCGCGTTCGGCCTCTGCCGGGGCGAAGCATTCGTCCGTCGGGGCAGGTGAAAGGGCAGTCCGGTCGCGGTGGCGCCGTTTGTTCTTCATACGGATTTCGCCTTGGTGGGGCCGTCCGTGTGCCTCAGGGTACACATATGAGCGCCGTTCCGCTCGATAGGGGGGCGGGTTCCGGCCTGTCTCCATCTCGTCGCCGCCCGTTCAGCACCACGTCCCCAGGATTGTTCACGCGACCGTGGTCTGCTCGGGCTCGGCGGACGGACGGCCTTCGGAGGGGAGTCGTGGTGACGGAGACCGGCAGGCGTGCGGTGGCCCCGGTGAGCAGCGTCGACGAGCTGATGGACCTGCTCCAGGCCTGCCGCGGGGCGTGGGACACGCCCGACCGCAGCAGGGATCCGGTGGACCTGCACGACCACGCCCTGCAGACCGCCCACCTGCTACGACGCTCCCACCCGGCGGACAAGGAGCTCCAGGTGGCCGGGCTGGTGCACGACCTCGGGCACCTGCTCCGTCCGGGTGATGACGCCGGGCACGCCGACACGGCCGCGGAGTCGGTACGGGTGCTGCTGGGCGAGCGGGTGGCCCGGCTGGTGGCGCTGCACGTGCCCGCCAAGCGCTACCTCGCGGCGGTGGAGCCCGAGCGCAGCCTCTCCCCGCAGAGTGCGCTGACCCTGCGGGCGCAGGGCGGTGTGATGGGGCCCGCCGAGGCGGCGGCCTTTGCCGCGGACCCGGAGGCGGCGGCCGCGGTGATCCTGCGGCAGGCGGACGACTCGGGCAAGGTCGTCGGGCTGGACGCGGGCGTACTGGAGGACTGGCGCCCGGTCCTGGAACTCGTCGCGGACCGGGCGTACGCCTCGTAGAAGGGGCCCGTCAAGAGGGCCCGGCCGGGCACCGGCCCCCGGGGGCGGCGCCCGGGACCGGCTACCAGTTGGCCGAGGAGTAGTCCTTCAGGAAGACGCCGTACAGGTCCTCGCCGGCCTCGCCGCGGACGATCGGGTCGTACACCCGGGCCGCGCCGTCGACCAGGTCGAGGGGGGCGTGGAAGCCCTCCTGCGCCAGCCGCAGCTTGTCGTAGTGCGGGCGCTCGTCGGTGATCCAGCCGGTGTCGACCGAGGTCATGAGGATCTTGTCGGTCTGGAACATCTCCTGGCCGCTGGTGCGGGTGACCATGTTCATCGCGGCCTTGGCGGCGTTGGTGTTCGGGTGCCCGGCGCCCTTGTAGCCGCGGCTGAACACGCCCTCCATGGCGGAGACGTTGACGACGTACGCCCGGCCGCTGGCCGCCCGCCGGGCCGCCTCGGCCATCGCCGGCCGCAGCGCGCTGATCAGGATGAACGGCGAGGTGTAGTTGCACAGCTGGGTCTCCAGCAGCTCGACCGGGGAGATCTGGTCGATGGTCTGCACCCAGGTGTTGCTCTCGACCACGTCCGGCAGCAGCCCGCCGGCGTCGATGGCGGTGCCGTCGAGGTGCCGCTCGAGGCTGGCGTTGCCCGCCACCAGCGCGAGGTCGGCGACCTTCTGCGCGTCCAGACCGCTCGCGCCCAGCGGCAGCGCCGCCAGCCCGTCGACCGCGCCCGAGTTGAAGGCGCCGATGACGTGGTGGGCGGGCAGCTCGCCGGCGGGCAGCGGGGCGCCCTCCCCCTCCACCAGCGCGGCGTACGCGGTGGGCAGCCGGCGCACGGTCTGCGTGGCGTTGTTGATGAGGATGTCCAGCGGGCCGGCGCCGCTGACCTGCTCGGCCAGCGCGACGGCCTGGGCCGGGTCGCGCAGGTCGATGCCGACGACCTCCAGCCGGTGCATCCAGTCCGCCGAGTCCTCCATCGCCTTGAAGCGGCGGATGGCGTCCTTGGGGAAGCGGGTGGTGATGGTGGTGTGCGCACCGTCGCGCAGCAGCCGCAGCGCGATGTACATGCCGATCTTGGCGCGGCCGCCGGTGAGCAGGGCGCGCTTGCCGGCGAGGTCGGCGCCGGCGTCGCGCTTGGCGCGGTTCACGGCGGCGCAGTCCTGGCAGAGCTGGTGGTAGAAGTAGTCGACCTCGACGTACCGCGTCTTGCAGATGTAGCACGAGCGCGGGCGCTGGAGTATCCCGGCGATCCGGCCGGCCTCCGTGATCGAGGACGGCAGGATGCCCTCGGTCTCGTCGTCGATGCGCTCGGCGGAGCCGGTGGCGGTGGCCTCGGTGACCATCTTGTCGTTGGCGGTCTTGGCGGCCCGGCGCTCGGAGCGGCGGCGCTGCTTGACCGTGCGGTAGATGCCGGCGGTGGCGCGGCGCACGGTGATCGCGTCGGGGTGGTCCACCTCGAGCTTGTCGAGCTCGTCGAGCACGCTCAGGCAGACGGCCAGGCGCTCGGGGTCGATGCCCGGGCCGTACACCTGGTCGTCTTCAGTCACCGTCATGGCCGCTGCCGTTCCTCGTTCTGTGCGCGGTGCGCGTGTGCGGGTGGGCGCGCGGTCGTGCGGGGCCCCAAAAGAACGATTCTACGGAGCCCCGCGCCCCCGCTCCAAACCCGCTCACCTTCCGCTACAGACCGCTCACACGCCGGGCACAGTACGGCCCGTCGCGGCCGTCCACTCCAGCGGGAGTACGGGTGGAGCCCTGCTCAGGGACGAGGAATACGCGAGTGGCCGGCGGCATTCTGGAAGACATGGACGCATCGCCACGGAGGTCCAGATGAGCGCGCTGGCGCTGTCCGTCCTCCTCTCCCTGGTCTCGGCCCTCGCCTACGCGGGCGGGGCGATCGTCCAGGAACAGGTGGCGGCCAGTTCCCCGGACCGGCACTACGCCCCGCTGCGGCGGGCCGGCTGGTGGCTGGCGGTCGGCCTCAACGGCCTCGGCGCCCTGCTCCACGTGGCGGCCCTGGCCTACGGACCGCTCTCACTGGTCCAGCCGCTGGGCGCCCTCACCATCGTCTTCGCGCTCCCGCTGGCCGCGCTCTTCGTCGGCCGCCGGGCCGGGCGGACCGCCTGGCGCGGGGCCCTGATGGCCACCGCGGGCCTGGCCGGGCTGCTCGCGCTCACCGGCCGCTCGCACTCCGATCCGCTCTCCGGCGCCGAGCAGGGCCTGCTGGTCCCGGCGACCGCCGGCGCGGTGGTCCTGCTCTTCGCACTGGCCCGGGGCATGAAGCGGCCGGTGGCCCGCAGCGTGCTGCTGGCGGCCGCCGCGGGTACCGCCTTCGGCATCGCGTCGGTGTTCACCAAGTCCGTGGCGGTGGCCTTCACGACCGCGCAGCCGCTGGCCCAGTGGGCGGACATGCTGGCGATCGCGGCGCTGGCCACCACCGGACTGCTGCTCTCCCAGGCCTCGTACCGGGGCGCGGGCCTGACCGCGCCGCTGGCGACGGTCACGGTGGTCAACCCGGTGGTCGCGGCCACGGTGGGGCTGACGATGTTCGGCGAGTCCTTCCGGTACGGCGCGGCGGGCGCGGCGGCGGCCCTGGCCTTCGCGGCCCTCGCCTCGGCCGGCCTGGTGATGCTCATGTCCGAGCGGCACACCGCGGCGGTCGCGGAGTCCTCCTCGATCTCAGCGGGCCGAGCGGTGGCCGGGCCCGTGGCGGCGGGCGCCGGTGCCGCCCCGGTACCGGCGCGCGAGCCGGCCCGGGCGGCGGGACCCGCCCGCGGCCGGGAGCCGGCCCGGGCGGTGGTGCTGGGCGCCGTACCCTCGCCGCCCGCCGGCTCAGACCGAGACGCCGTGCGCGCGCAGGTACACGAGCGGGTCGATGTCGGAGCCGTAGCCGGGGCCCGTCCGTATCTCGAAGTGCAGGTGCGGACCGGTGCTGTTGCCGGTGGTGCCGGAGCGGCCTATGCGCTGGCCGCCGCCGACATGCTGGCCCGCCCGGACGTTGAGCGCCGACAGATGCGCGTACTGGGAGTACTTCCCGTCGGCGTGCCGGATGACGATCTCGTAGCCGTACGCCCCGGCCCAGCCCGCCGAGACGACCTCGCCTGAGCCGACCGCCTTGACGGAGGTCCCGGTGCCGACGAGGAAGTCGACGCCGGTGTGGTGGCCGCTGGCCCAGTGGCCGCCGGCGACCCCCCAGCCGGTTCCGATGGAGGCGCTCACCGGCAGCGTGAAGCCGCCGGTGTTGCCCCGGTGCGCGGGCTTGTCCACGTGCGGCTTGGGGGCCGGCCGGGTCGCGCGGGGCTTGGCCTTGGGCGTGGGCGCGGGGGCCTGGTGGTCGATGCGCAGCGAGAGCCGCTGGCCGGGGTAGATCAGGTCCGGGTCGGCGCCCACCACCTGGCGGTTGGTCTCGTACAGCGCCTGCCAGCCGCCGCGGACGTGGTGGCCGGTGGCGATCGCGGAGAGCGAGTCGCCGGGTGCGACGGTGTACGGGGAGGCCTTGCCGACCACCGTCTGCGCGGGGGCGGCCACCGGGCGGGTGGTCTTGGCCTGCTGGGTCGGGACGGCCCGGGTGGTGCGGGTCTGGGTCCTGGTCCCGGTGTCGGGGTGGGTGTCCGGGGCGGGTCCGCCGCGGTGCAGTCCGGCCTGGGGGCCGCAGACCGGCCAGGCGCCGGGACCCTGGCCGTCGAGGACCTTCTCGGCGATGGCGATCTGCTGGCTCTTGGTGGCCAGGTCGGCGCGCTGGGCGTAGACGGTGCCGCCGTACTCGCGCCAGGTGCTCTGGGTGAACTGCAGTCCGCCGTAGTAGCCGTTGCCGGTGTTGATGTGCCAGTTGTTCGTGGACTCGCAGGTCGCGACCTTGTTCCAGGTGTCGACACTGGCGGCGTGGGCGGTACCCGCGCCGATGAGCGGCAGCACGATGCCGGCGCCACCCGCCGTGACCGTCAGCGAGGCCCGGTTGATACTGCTCGGCTGATACCGGCGGTGCCGGCCGCGTACGGCCATGGGTGCCCCCTTGAAGACATCAGGAATCGCACAACTTACTGTCGTGTGACGGACCCTGACAAGGGGTCACGGTGGGTCTCATCAAGGCGTGTTCGGCGGCCAGTTGAGCGGAAGTCGACATTCCAGCGGCTGGACGGAGACCGCCGGATTGGCGGGCCGGGGTAGCGTCGGTGCGACCGCACATCGGAGCACTCAGGAGCGCATGCATGAGCAGCAGCACAGCCCAGATCGGCGTCACCGGGCTCGCGGTGATGGGCAGCAACCTGGCCCGCAACTTCGCCCGCAACGGCTTCACGGTGGCGGTGCACAACCGCACGGCCGCCAAGACCCGTGCGCTGGTGGACGAGTTCGGGCACGAGGGGACGTTCGTCGCCGCCGAATCGGCCAAGGAGTTCGTCGACGCGCTGGAGCGCCCGCGGCGGCTCGTCATCATGGTGAAGGCGGGTGAGCCCACGGACGCGGTGATCCGCGAGTTCGCGCCGCTGCTGGAGCCGGGCGACGTCATCATCGACGGCGGCAACGCGCACTTCGAGGACACCCGCCGCCGCGAGCGCGACCTGCGCGAGCAGGGCATCCACTTCGTGGGCGTGGGCATCTCCGGCGGCGAGGAGGGCGCGCTGCTCGGCCCCAGCATCATGCCGGGCGGTTCGAAGGAGTCGTACGACTCGCTCGGCCCGCTGCTGGAGCGGATCGCGGCCAAGGCGGCCGACGGCACGCCCTGCACCTCCCACGTCGGGCCGGACGGCGCCGGGCACTTCGTGAAGATGGTGCACAACGGCATCGAGTACGCCGACATGCAGCTGATCGCCGAGGCGTACCACCTGCTGCGCGAGGTGGCGGGGTACCCGCCGGCGAAGATCGCCGAGACCTTCCGCGAGTGGAACCGGGGCCGGCTGGACTCCTACCTGATCGAGATCACCGCCGAGGTGCTGGCGCACGTCGACGCGGCCACCGGGCGGCCCTTCGTGGACGTGGTGGTGGACCAGGCCGAGCAGAAGGGCACCGGCCGCTGGACGGTGCAGATCGCGCTCGACCTGGGCGTGCCGGTCTCGGGCATCGCCGAGGCGGTCTTCGCCCGCGCCGTCTCGGGCCACGCCGCCCTGCGGTCGGCCTCGCGGGACCTGGCGGGTCCCGCGGCGACGCCGCTGTCGGGGGCCGAGGCCGACGCCTTCGCCGCGCGGGTGGAGCAGGCGCTGTACGCCTCGAAGATCGTCTCGTACACGCAGGGCTTCCACCAGATCCAGGCCGGCAGCGAGGAGTTCGGCTGGGGCGTGGACCCGGGCGCGGTGGCCTCCCTGTGGCGCGGCGGCTGCATCATCCGGGCCGCCTTCCTGGACCGCATCCGCGCGGCGTACGACGCGCAGCCGCAGCTCCCCTCGCTCCTGTCGGACGCGGCCTTCGCCGCGGAGATCGGCGAGGCCCAGTCCGACTGGCGCGCGGTCATCGCCACGGCGGTCGCCCAGGGCGTCCCGGTCCCGGCCTTCTCGGCCTCGCTGGCGTACTACGACGCCCTGCGCGCCCCGCGCCTCCCGGCCGCCCTCACCCAGGGCCAGCGCGACTTCTTCGGCGCCCACACCTACCGCCGCACGGACGCGGAAGGCTCCCACCACACGCTGTGGAGCGGCGACCGCTCGGAAGTCCGCACGGACTGACGACTGCCGTCCCGCCCGGCCCCCGGTCGTCCGGGGTCCGGGCGGGCTGCCCGCGCGTACCGCCCCCTCGGCCGGGATCACCACGTCCCCGCTACGAAGCGGCGACCGCTCAGGACTTCTGCGGACTCCCCCCTCTCGTCTCGCTCCCCCGGCCGGGATGTGCGGGGGAGCCGCTTGACGGAGGTGCACCAGTCTGGCCCACGCCGACTACTTCCCTACAGAGGGTCTGCAGGAAGCCGGACCCGATGCCGACGTCCGC
>NZ_JBFBGK010000104.1:0-29997 GCF_040684615.1 Streptomyces sp. NPDC089919 | reverse complement strand
GCTGGGAGGTACCCCCAGCGGGGCTGGTGAGGGGACGGCGGCGCTCCGCCCCGGACCCCGCACCGCCGCTGCGCGACGGTCGCCTCAAACGCCGGCGGGGCTGGTACGCCCCGCACGGCGGCCGGGCCGCGGCGTGCGCAGGGCGCGGGCCGTGCCCGGAGGGAGGGGCTGCGCGGGGGCGGGGGTTCCATCCGTACCGACCAGTCGGTAGCCTCCGGCCATGACGACGATGTCCCCCCGGGCCGCCCGCCGCTGCCACCACAACGCGGTCAACCCCTTCCACTCGGCGCACTACTTCTCCCCCGAATACGCCAAGGAGATGGCGGCCGTGGGGATCGAGGACCACGACGCCGCCTACCTGGCCGGCCGGGCCGCCCCCATGGGTGCGGTCGGGCCCGGCCCGGTCACCGGCGCGTTCTACAACTTCAGCCACGAGCTCGTCGCCCGGCACCTGCCGGCCGTGTGGGACACCGCCTCCCCCGAGCAGGTGCTCGCGGCCCGGCTGCGGGCCGCGGACGGCTGCCTGCGCCGGCTGCTGGGCCCGGAGGTCATCGCCTCCGCCGAGCTGGCCGAGGCCGCCGAGCTGGCGCTGCGCGCCGCGGAGGGCTGCACCCGGCACGCCCGGACCCTGTACTCCGCCCACGCGGACCTGCCGGTCCCCCAGGAACCGCACCTCGCCTACTGGCACGCCGCCTCCCTGCTCCGCGAGCACCGCGGCGACGGCCACCTCGCCGCCCTGCTGGCGGCTGGCCTGGACCCGGTGGAGGCGCTGGTCAGCCACACCGCCACCGGCAAGGGCATGACCCCGCGCTGGCTGCTGGCCACCCGCGGCTGGAGCCGGGCCGACCTGGACGCCGCCGCGGACCGGCTGCGCGACCGCGGGCTCCTGGACGCCCAGGGGGAGCTGACCGAGGCCGGCACCGCGATGCGCGCCGAGCTCGAGGAGCTGACCGACCGGCTGGACCTCGCCCCGTACGCCCACCTCGGCGCGGCCGGGGTGGAGCGGCTGACCGAACTCGGCCAGGGCTTCGTGATGACGCTGGTGATGGCCGGCGGCTTCCCCGCCGACCTCCTCGGCAAGGCCTGACCCACCGCACGCCGGGCCCGCCCCGCGGAGCCCGGCCGGCCACCTGCCCGACCCGCCCCGCCGGGCCCGACCCCCGGTACGTCCGAGCGGTCCCGCCCCGGCGCGGGGCGCCACACCCCGGGCCGGGTCCGGGCGGGTGCCCGTCCGGGCGCGGGCCACCTGCCACAATGCTGACTTCAGGCTCAGCGAGAAGGCGGTAGCGGAACGTGACGGCAGCCAGTGCGCCCACCCAGTCCATCGAAGCCAGGATCGCCGGGGAGCTCGGCGTCCGGGAGCGGCAGGTGACGGCCGCCGTCGAGCTGCTCGACGGCGGTTCGACGGTGCCCTTCATCGCGCGCTACCGCAAGGAGGCGACCGAGTCGCTGGACGACGCCCAGCTGCGCACCCTGGAGGAGCGGCTGCGCTACCTCCGCGAGCTGGAGGACCGGCGCAAGGCGATCCTGGACTCCGTCCGCGAGCAGGGGAAGCTGGACGCCGAGCTGGAGGCCCGGATCCTGGCGGCCGACACCAAGGCCCGGCTGGAGGACATCTACCTGCCCTTCAAGCCCAAGCGGCGGACCAAGGCGCAGATCGCCCGGGAGGCGGGGCTGGAGCCGCTGGCGGACGGCCTGCTGGCCGACCCCTCGGTCGAACCGGCCGCCGCGGCCGCCGCCTTCGTCGACCCGGACAAGGGCGTCGCCGACCCGGCGGCGGCCCTGGAGGGCGCCCGCGCCATCCTGACCGAGCGCTTCGGCGAGGACGCCGACCTGATCGGCGAGCTGCGCGAGCGGATGTGGGGCCGCGGCCGGCTGGCCGCGAAGGTCCGCGAGGGCAAGGAGGAGGCGGGCGCCAAGTTCGCCGACTACTTCGACTTCGCCGAGCCCTTCACCGCGCTCCCCTCCCACCGCGTGCTGGCGATGCTGCGCGGCGAGAAGGAGGACGTGCTCGACCTGACCCTGGAGCCGGAGGAGCCCTCGGAGCTGCCGGGGCCGTCCACGTACGAGGGCCTTCTCGCGCGACGTTACGGCATCGCGGACCGCGGCCGGCCGGGCGACAAGTGGCTGGCCGACACGGTTCGTTGGGCCTGGCGCACCAAGCTCCTGGTGCACCTGGGCATCGACCTGCGGATGCGGCTGCGGCAGGCCGCCGAGGACGAGGCGGTCCGGGTCTTCGCGGCCAACCTGCGCGATCTGCTGCTGGCCGCGCCGGCCGGCACCCGGGCCACCCTGGGCCTGGACCCGGGCTTCCGCACCGGCGTGAAGGTCGCGGTGGTGGACGCCACCGGCAAGGTGGTGGCCACCGAGGTGATCCACCCGCACGTGCCGGCCAACCGCTGGGACCAGTCGCTGGCCACCCTCGCCCGGCTGGCGGAGCAGCACGACGTCGAGCTGATCGCGATCGGCAACGGCACCGCCTCCCGCGAGACGGACAAGCTCGCCGGCGAACTGTGCGCGAAGCACCCCGAGTTGAAGCTGACCAAGGTGATGGTCTCGGAGGCGGGCGCCTCGGTGTACTCGGCCTCGGCCTTCGCCTCGCAGGAACTCCCGGACATGGACGTGTCGTTGCGCGGCGCGGTCTCCATCGCCCGGCGTCTCCAGGACCCGTTGGCCGAGCTGGTGAAGATCGACCCCAAGTCCATCGGGGTGGGCCAGTACCAGCACGACCTGTCCGAGGTGAAGCTGTCCCGCTCGCTGGACGCGGTGGTCGAGGACTGCGTCAACGGCGTCGGCGTGGACGTCAACACCGCCTCCGCGCCGCTGCTCTCGCGGGTCTCGGGGATCAGCGCCGGACTGGCCGAGAACATCGTCGCGCACCGGGACGCCAACGGCCCCTTCCGCAGCCGCCGGGCGCTCAAGGACGTGGCGCGGCTGGGCCCCAAGGCATACGAGCAGTGCGCGGGCTTCCTGCGGATCCGGGCCGGCGAGGACCCGCTGGACGCCTCCAGCGTGCACCCCGAGGCGTACCCGGTGGTGCGGGCGATGGGCAAGAAGGCGGGCGGCGAGGTGGCCGCGCTGATCGGCAACACCGCCGTGCTGCGCTCCCTGCGCGCCGAGGAGTTCGTCACGGACTCCTTCGGCCTGCCGACCGTGTCGGACATCCTGCGCGAGCTGGAGAAGCCGGGCCGGGACCCGCGGCCGGCCTTCAAGACGGCCTCGTTCAAGGAGGGCGTGGAGAAGATCGGCGACCTGGCGCCCGGGATGCTCCTGGAGGGCGTGGTCACCAACGTGGCCGCCTTCGGCGCCTTCGTGGACGTCGGCGTGCACCAGGACGGCCTGGTGCACGTCTCCGCCATGTCCAAGACCTTCGTCAAGGACCCGCGGGACGTGGTGAAGCCGGGCGACATCGTCCGGGTCAAGGTCATGGACGTGGACATCCCGCGCAAGCGGATCTCGCTGACCCTGCGGCTGGACGACGAGGCGGCGGCGGACGGCGACTCCGGCGGCCAGGGCGGCCAGGGCGGCCAGGGGCAGCGACAGGACCGCCGGGGCGGCCGGCCGCCCCAGCAGCGCGGCGGCGGCCGCGGCGAGGGCGGGCGCGGCGAGGGCAACCGGGGCGCGGCAGCCGCCCGCAGCGGCGGCAACGACGGCGGCGGACGCCGGGCGGGCGGCCGCCGGGACAGCGCCCCGCCGCCGGCCAACAGCGCGATGGCCGACGCGCTGCGCCGCGCGGGCCTGGCCGACCCGAAGGACGGCCGACGGCGCTGACCTGCGCGAGTGAGGGCCCCCGCCCGGCCGGGCGGGGGCCCTTCGCGTGCCGTGCGCACATGCCGGAGGCACCCCTCCGCTGGCATCGGGCGTGGTGGCCGGAAGGCAACCCTGCAGATCCAGGGCACCTTGCCAACGGCACTACAAGATCTGTAGGGATGGTGGAGCGACCGTCCGCCGGGGCCGGGGGACGGAGCCACCGAAACACCTGAGGACCGAACCCCCGTAGGCCGCTTGAAGGCTCAGGACCCATGACACTCACCCCCCACGCCTATCGACGCTGCCCGAGGAAGGGTTCGAAGAGGGAACACATGCCATACGGGCAACTCAAACTGCGCAAGCGGTGCGAAGCGATTCTCAGCCATCTCGACCTGTCCCACCCGTTCTCCCTCGACGGGCTGTGCACGCGCGTCGCCGAACAGCGCGGACGCCCGATCAGACTCCACCCGCTGCCCAAGGAAGCGGCGGAGTCCGGGGTCTGCGGGCTGTGGGTCGGAACCGACACCGTGGACTACGTCTTCTACGAGGCCCAGACCTCGCGCCTGCACCAGGAGCACATCGTCCTGCACGAGCTGGGCCACATCCTGTTCGGCCACAACTCCATCGAGGGCCAGGACAGCGGTTCCGGCGCCCCCGTGATCCTGGGGCAGCGCACCAACTACACCACCCGTCAGGAGCAGGAGGCCGAGATGCTGGCCAGCCTGATACGCGTGCACGCCGGCCTGCTGCCGGCCAAGGCCCCCCAAGGGACCCTGGAGAAGCTGGAGTCGGCGCTGGGAGTGCGGGTGTCCCATGGAGGCTGACCTGGTGGCCCTCGGCGACTGGCTCGCCGTGCCGAGCGTGGTCGTGCTCTGGCTCGCGGTGCTGCTGCGCGCCCCTTCGGCCGTCCGCGAGCCCCAGCAGCGCGGGCTGCTGCTCGCGGTGGCCACCGCCGCCGCGGCGATGACCCTCAACCTGCCGGACCTGCTGGCGTACGCGGCCAAGCATCCGGACTGGACCCATGCGGTGGGCCTGACGCGGAACTTCACGGGGGTGCTGTCGGCCGGCGTCGTCCTGTACTTCGTCGCCAGCGCCACCCGCGGCCGCGCCCTCCAACTGGCCTCCTCCGTCCTGACGGTGGTGTGGCTGGGCGTCCTGACCGCCCTGGACATGCTGGCGCCGGAGCACTCGGTGCACGCCATGCCGCCGACCGGCGATCCGACGCCGTCCCTGGCCTACTGGCTGACCCTGATGTCGGCGCACCTAGCGGCCAACACCGTCTGCGTGTACGTCTGCTGGCGCTACAGCCGACGCACCGACCGCCCCGGACTGGCCGCGGGGCTGCGGCTGTTCGGGCTGGGCACCGCGCTGGCCGGGGTGTTCTGGTTCTGCTACTTCCTCAAGGCCACGCTGGACGTCACCGCGCCGATGCCGTACCTGGCGCTGATGATGAACGTCCACGGGCTGCTGCGGGCCGCGGCCATCCTGGTGCCGACGCTGTTCGTGCTGCGGGGGTCCGTCGGGGACGTGAGGACGGCGTGGAAGCTGTGGCCGCTGTGGCGGGACCTGGTGGACGCGGTCCCGCACGTGGCGCTGCACAAGCCGCGGGCCACCCGGCTGGTGGACCTCCTGTGGCCGGCGGTCTCGCGCCGGCTGCTGGTGTACCGCCGGGTGATCGAGACCCGGGACGCGATCCTGGCGCTGAACGAGTACGTCGCCCCGGGCGTGCCGGAGCAGGCCCGGGCGCACCTGTCGGGGGCGGGGGTGGCGCACGGGCACGGCGAGGCCGCCGTACTGGCCTGTGTGATCAGGGAGGCCCGGCGGGCCAAGCACGCGGGGCTGGAGCCGAGCCCCGGCAGCTTCTCCGCCACCCAGGTCGACAGCAGCGACCTCGACAGCGAGAAACGTTTCCTCGTGGCGGTGGCCGAGGCCTACGGCTCCCCCGCGACCCGATCCTTCGAACCTGGAGCACAGCGCGCGTGACCACCGTACTCATCACCGGAGCCAGCTCCGGACTCGGCGCCGCCTTCGCCCGGGCCTTCGCCGCCAAGCGCTGCGACCTGGTGCTGGTGGCCCGCGACAAGGCGCGGCTGGAGGACCTGGCGCAGGAGCTGGCCGCCGCGCACGGGGTGGCCGCGGAGGTGCTGCCGGCCGACCTGCTGGACGAGGCGCAGTGCGCGGCGGTGGCCCGGCGGCTGGCCGAGCCGGGCCGGCCGGTGGACATGCTGGTGAACAACGCCGGCTTCGGGCTGCCGGCGCCGTTCCCGTACAGCCCGGTCGAGGACGAGGAGCGGATGCTGGAGCTGCTGGTCCAGGTGCCGCTGCGGCTGACGCACGCGGCGGTGCCGGGCATGCGGGAGCGGCGGCGGGGGGCGGTGCTGAACGTCGCCTCGGTGGCGGGGCTGCTGCCGACCGGCACGTACGGGGCGGCCAAGGCGTGGCTGATCGCCTTCAGCGAGTCGCTGCGGGTGGATCTGGCGCCGTACGGGGTGCGGGTGCTGGCGGTGGTGCCGGGCTTCACGCGGACGGAGTTCCAGGAGCGGGCCGGCATGGACGTCAGCGCGCTGCCGTCGTCCGTCTGGCTCGAGCCGGAGGCCGTGGTCGCCCACGCCCTCCGCGACCTGGCCCTGCGCCGCCCGCTCAGCATCACCGGCCCCCGCTACCGCGCCTACGCCTTCGCCGCCCGCCACCTCCCCCGCCGCCTGACCGCCGAACGCCTCCCCCGCAAACGCCGCCCCCCGACGGTGTGAGCCGCGGGTCCCGCCCCGCCCGGAGGATGCCACCGGGCGGGGCGGGACCGGCCGGTCAGGACTCGGTGACCTGGCCGGCGGAGACCGAGAGGCGGCGGGTGACGCGGACCGCGTCGAGCATCCGGCGGTCGTGCGTGACCAGCAGCAGCGTCCCCTCGTACGACTCCAGCGCCGTCTCCAACTGTTCGATCGCCGCCAGATCCAGGTGGTTCGTCGGCTCGTCCAGCACGAGCAGGTTCACCCCCCGCCCCTGCAGCAGCGCCAGCGCCGCCCGGGTCCGCTCCCCCGGCGACAGCGTGGCCGCCGGCCGCAGGACGTGCGCCGCCTTCAGGCCGAACTTGGCCAGCAGCGTCCGGACGTCCGCCGGCTCCATGTCCGGCACGGCCGCGCAGAAGGCCTCGACCAGCGGTTCGTCCCCCAGGAACAGCCCGCGCGCCTGGTCCACCTCGCCCACCAGCACGCCCGAGCCCAGCGCCGCGGACCCGGAGTCCAGCGGCAGCCGCCCGAGCAGCGCCGCGAGCAGCGTGGACTTGCCCGCGCCGTTGGCACCGGTGATCGCGACCCGGTCCGCCCAGTCCAGCTGGAGGCTGACCGGCCCGAAGCGGAAGTCCCCCCGCACCGCGGCGGCCTCCCGCAGCACGGACACCACGGAGCCGGACCGCGGCGCCGAGGCGATCTCCATCCGCAGCTCCCACTCCTTGCGCGGCTCCTCGACCACCTCCAGCCGCTCGATCGCCCGCTGCGTCTGGCGCGCCTTCGCGGCCTGCTTCTCGCTGGACTCGGCCCGCGTCTTGCGGGCCATCTTGTCGTTGTCCCCGCCCTTGCGGCGGGCGTTGCGGACGCCCTTGTCCATCCAGTTGCGCTGCATCAGGGCCCGGCCCTCGAGCGCGGCGCGCTTGTCGGCGTACTCGTCGTAGTCCTCGCGGGCGTGCCGGCGGGCAGTGGCCCGCTCCTCCAGGTACGCCTCGTACCCGCCGCCGTAGAGGTTGATCTCCTGCTGGGCCAGGTCGAGTTCGAGGACCTTGGTGACCGTGCGGGTCAGGAACTCGCGGTCGTGGCTGATCACCACGGTGCCGGCGCGCAGCCCCTTCACGAAGGCCTCCAGCCGGTCCAGGCCGTCGAGGTCCAGGTCGTTGGTGGGCTCGTCGAGGAGGAAGACGTCGTAGCGGGAGAGCAGCAGGGAGGCGAGGCCGGCCCGGGCGGCCTGGCCGCCGGAGAGGGCGGTCATCGGCAGGTCGAGGCCGACGGCGAGGCCGAGGGAGGCCGCCACCTCCTCGGCGCGCTCGTCGAGGTCGGCGCCGCCGAGGTCCAGCCAGCGGTCCAGGGCGGTGGCGTACGCGTCGTCGGCTCCGGGCGCGCCCTCGACCAGCGCCGCGGTGGCGGTGTCGAGCTCGGCCTGGGCGGCGGCCACCCCGGTACGGCGGGCCAGGAAGGCCCGCACCGACTCCCCCGCGCGCCGCTCGGGCTCCTGCGGGAGGTGCCCGACGGTGGCCGTGGGCGGGGAGACCCGTACCTGGCCGTCCTCGGGGGTGTCGAGGCCGGCGAGCAGCCGGAGCAGGGTGGACTTGCCGGCGCCGTTGACGCCGACGAGGCCGATGACGTCCCCGGGGGCGACGACGAGGTCGAGCCCGGAGAAGAGGGAGCGTTCGCCGTGCCCGGCGGCGAGGTCCTTGGCGACGAGGGTTGCAGTCATGAGGTGCCCGATCCTATCGCCCGGCCCCGGCCCGCGGTTTTCCGGCCTTTCTCGCCCCGGGGGCCGGCCGGCCGGCGGCACGGACGTGCTGATCACCGGGGTGCGGCGGGCTCCGGGGCCCGTCGATGTCGGCCGAATGGCGATCGTGTGACAGCAGGGGCCATGGACATGACGCGGGGCGGGGGGTCTGAATACCGTCGAGGAGTCGATCACCGAACGACGGCCAATCACCCTGCCCCTCCCACCCACTTGGAGCACCCGTGCAGCGCAGAGTCCTCGTCCCGGGCGTCCTCGCCGCCTCGATCCTGCTGGCGATCCCGGCATCGGCGGCGAGCTTCACCCCGGGCGCCCCGGGGATCGGTGACGCCTACTACCCGGCCAGCGGCAACGGCGGGTACGACGTGTCCCACTACGACCTGAGGTTGCAGTACCAGCCCGCGACGGACCTCCTCGAGGGCACCGCGACGATCCTGGCCACCACCAAGCAGGACCTCTCCCGCTTCAACCTGGACTTCGGCCTCAAGGTGAGCGAGATCCGGGTCAACGGCGTCAAGGCCTCGTACGCGACCTCGGGCACCCAGGAGCTGGAGGTCACCCCGGCCACCCCGCTGCCGCGCGACAAGGCGATCACCGTGGTGGTGAAGTACGCGGGCAAGCCGTCCGAGTTCAAGGTGGACGGCTGGAGCGCCTGGGTGCACACCCCGGACGGCGCGGTCGCCGCGCAGGAGCCGGACTCGGCGATCTGGTGGTTCCCGGCCAACGACCACCCGCGGGACAAGGCCACCTTCGACGTGTCGGTGAACGTCCCCGACGGCCTCCAGGCCATCAGCAACGGCGTGCTGCAGTCGCAGTCCTCCCGGCTGGGCTGGACCCGGTACAACTGGCGCTCGAACAAGCCGCAGGCGACGTACCTGGCCACGCTGGCCATCGGCAAGTTCGACATCACCACCGACAAGACCGCGGACGGCCTGCCGGTCCTGAACGCCTACAGCAAGGACCTCGGCGACAACGCGGGCGCGGCCCGGGCGAGCGTGGAGCGCACCACCGAGGTGGCCGACTGGCTCAGCGGGGTCTTCGGCCCGTACCCCTTCAACGCGCTCGGCGGCTACGTACCGAACGTGACCAGCGGTTTCGCGCTGGAGACGCAGACCCGGCCCTTCTACAGCCCGCGGCAGTTCGCCAACGGCGCGAACGTCTCGGTCGTGGTGCACGAGCTGGCCCACCAGTGGTACGGCGACAGCGTCTCCGTCGACAACTGGAAGGACATCTGGCTCAACGAGGGCTTCGCCCGCTACGCGCAGTGGCTGTGGTCGGAGAAGGAGGGCGAGGGCAGCGCGGCCGACCTGGCCCGCTGGACGTACGCCCAGCACCCGGCGGACGACCCGTTCTGGCAGGTGGCGCCGGGTGACCCGGGTGCCGAGAACCAGTTCCACGGGGCCGTCTACGACCGCGGGGCCATTGCCCTCCAGGCGCTGCGCGAGCAGGTCGGGGACCCGGTCTTCTTCCAGATCCTCAAGGGCTGGCCGGCGTCGCACGCGTACGGCAACGCGAAGATCGGGGAGTT
This sequence comes from Streptomyces sp. NPDC089919, assembly GCF_040684615.1. Taxonomy (NCBI): domain Bacteria; kingdom Bacillati; phylum Actinomycetota; class Actinomycetes; order Kitasatosporales; family Streptomycetaceae; genus Streptomyces; species Streptomyces sp. NPDC089919. The sequence continues at coordinate 20,240 of NZ_JBFBGK010000104.1, read as the reverse complement.
CGTCCGGTACGCCGAGAAGGTCTCGGGCAAGCCGCTCGCGGAGCTCTTCGACAGCTGGCTGTACCAGGCGGGCCGGCCGGACCTGCCGGCGGTCAAGCCGGCGTACGGCCCGAAGAACGCCAAGGGCCCGAAGGCGCCGGGCAGCGGTCTCCTGAAGGAGCCCAGGTCCTGGAAGAAGATCGCCGCCACGAACACGATCCACGAGCACTGATCGTCCACGCACGGATCGTCCACGAGCACTGATCACGGAGCCCGGCCGCGCCGCCGTCCCCGCTCAGGGGGTGGCGGCGCGGTGCGTGCGGCGGGCCGCGTAGGCGATCGGGAGGTAGCGCAGCCGCTCGGGCAGCAGCGGGACCACGGTCCGCAGCACCGCGCACAGCCGGCGCAGCCGGCGTTCCTGGGCCGGGCTCCAGCTCAGCCCCACCGCCGCGCGCGCCTCCGGCGGCATCAGCCCGACGGTGACGAAGGCCCGCAGCCGCAGGAAGAGGAAGCGCAGCACCGGCCAGCCGGCCCGCACCAGCAGCCGTACCGGCCGGGGCCCGCCCGCCGGCGGCGGCAGCGGCACGTCGGTGGCGACCAGCTCCCGGGCCACCCCGGTGGGCTCGATCTCCTCGGCCAGCCGCCTTCGGTAGTACGGCCAGAACTCCTCCACGGTCTGCGGCATGTCCCGGTCCTGGATCCCCAGCACCCGGCCGACCTGGAGCCACTCGGCGTAGAGCTGCCGCTCCTGGGCCGGGGTGAGCGGGCGGAAGAGGTAGGCGGTGGCGTACCGGTAGACGGGGAAGCCGGTGGCGTGGATCCAGGAGTAGTAGGCGGGCTCGAGGGCGTGGTAGCGCCGGCCGCCGGCGTCGGTCCCGGCGATGTCCCGGTGCAGCCGACGCACCCGGCGGCCCTCCGCGGCCGCCCCGGCCCCGCCGTACACCCACAGCTGGACCGAGCGCAGCGAGCGTTCGCCCCGGCCCCAGGGGTCGGTCCGGAAGACCGAGTGCGCGTCCACGCCCGCGGCGACCACCGGGTGGGCCACCTGGAGGGTGAAGGCGGCGGGCAGCATCAGCAGGGCGCGGACCTCGCCGGCGAGGTGCCAGAGCACGCCGTCGGGCGGGGGCGGCTGGGGGTCCTGGAGGGGCCTCATGGGTCCAGTATCCGCCCGGCGTCCGCTCGTAGGGCGGCGTCAAGATTCCCGGTGCATGGGTGTTACCCGGAGGTAACTGGGGCTGCTTTGATGACGGGGCCGCACCAACCCCACAGGATTCTTCAGGAATCAGGAGACCCCATCGTGCGCTCCCCGCTCCGCAACAAGAAGGCCGCCGGCGTCCTCGCGGCCGTTGCGACCGCCGCCCTGGCCGCCACCGCCTCCCCCGCCGCCTCGGCGGCCGAGGCCGACGCGACTCCCCGCCTGGGCGTGCTCACCTACAACACGTTCCTGATGAGCAAGAACCTCTACCCCAACTGGGGCCAGGACCACCGCGCGGCCGAGATACCGAAGGCCCCGTACTTCCAGGGCCAGGACGTGGTCGTCCTCCAGGAGGCCTTCGACAACGGCGCCTCGGACGCCCTCAAGGCGAACGCCGCGGGCCAGTACCCCTACCAGACCCCGGTGGTGGGCCGTTCGAAGTCCGGCTGGGACGCCACCGGCGGCTCGTACTCGTCCACCACGCCGGAGGACGGCGGCGTCACGATCCTGAGCAAGTGGCCGATCCTGCGCAAGGAGCAGTACATCTACAAGGACGCCTGCGGCGCGGACTGGTGGTCCAACAAGGGCTTCGCGTACGTGGTGTTGAACGTGAACGGCACCAAGGTGCACGTGGTGGGCACGCACGCGCAGTCCACCGACTCGGGCTGCGGCACGGGCGAGGCGGCGCAGATGCGCAGCCGGCAGTTCAAGAACATCGACGCCTTCCTCGACGCCAAGAACATCCCGGCGAACGAGCAGGTGATCGTGGCGGGCGACATGAACGTCGACTCGCGCAGCCCCGAGTACGCCTCGATGCTCGCGGACGCGGGCCTGGTGGGGGCGGACAGCCGGACCGGCGCCCCGTACTCCTTCGACACGCAGGAGAACTCGATCGCCAAGTACCGCTACCCGACGGACCCGCGCGAGGACCTGGACTACGTCCTGCACCGCGCCGGCCACGTCCGCCCCGCGAACTGGAACAACGACGTGGTCAAGGAGTCGGCCGCGCCCTGGACCGTGAGCAGCTGGGGCACCGACTACACCTACACCAACCTCAGCGACCACTACCCCCTGACGGCCCACTGACCGCCGCCGCTCCGGCCTCGCGCCCCCTCCGCCTCCGCGCGGCTGGGGGCGCTGTCGTGGTGGGCGGGGTCCGGCAGGACCCGGTGGACTGCCGGCAGCAGGTCGCATGAGGTACGGCCGCCACCGGTTTGATGGCTCGGTGGTCGGCATAGGTCGCCCAACGAGCTATGCTGCGCCGTGTGAACGATCAAGAGCGGATCCTCGGCGTGCTGCTCCGGCTCTATCCGGCCGGCCACCGGCGGGAGTTCGGGGACGAGATCGCCGGGGCCTTCCAGGAGGCCACCGGGGGCGCGCGGCCGGGCGAGCGGCTGCGGGAGGCGGCCGATGTGGCGGGGCACGCGCTGCGGCTGCGGTTCGGGCTGGGTTCGGCGGGGCCCGCCGGGCGGTGGCCGGCGGCGCTGGCGCCGTTCGCCGCCGTCGGGGCCGGGGCCAACGCCCTGTGCTGGGCCACGCTGGCGCTGCGCAGCCAGGACCCGGCCGGCGGGGGCGGGTACGGCCTGCTGGCGGTCGCCGTCGCCCTGCACTGCGCCGTGCTGCTCGGCGCCGCGGTCGCCCTGGCCGGGCGCTGGGCCGCGGGGGCCTGGACGGTCTTCGCCGGGGTGGTCGCGGGGGCCGGCACGGACCTGGTCCGGCAGGGCCAGGGCGGGGCCGGGTTCACGGCCTTCCTGTGGGCGCTGCCCCTGCTGGCGGCCGTCACGGCGGTGGCCTGCCCGCCGGACCTGCGCCCGCAGCCCCGGGTGCGCACGACCGCGGGCGTGGTCGCGGTCGCCGGATGGACCGCCGTACTGGCCGCCGCACTGACGGTGTGCCCGCTGCCGTACCCGCTGACCGCGCTGCGGTTCGCCGTACCGGTGGTCGCGGGGCTGCTGCTGGCGGGGAGCGGGGCGCTCGGCGGGGTGCGGACCGCGCCGGCCGTCCTCGGGACGGGGACGGCCTTCCTGGTCCTCGGCACCCTGAACCACGGCCTGGCCGTGCCGGCCCTGCCGCCGCTGCTCGGCCTGCTCGCGGCCGGGGCCGTCGCGGTGGCCGTGCGGCGCCGGCGGGGCGGACCGGGCCCGGTGGCGGGCGGGTAGCGGGCGGCTCCGCCCGGACCGTCCCGCACCGGCCGGATCCCCACCGCCCTCCCCCAACGGCCGGATCCGCACCTGGAGTTCACCTCCGGTGGGCATGGTCGTGCCATGGCCTTCAGTAGACGAGAACTGCTGGCGAGCGGGGCGGCTGCGGCCGCCACTCCCCTGAGCACGGGCGCCGCGGGCGCCGGGGCGTCGACGACGGAACCGGCCGCCGTGCTGCGCGGCACGATCGCGGCCGGGGCGCCCGACTTCGTGTACCTGCCGGTGGACGTGCCGCCGGGCACCGGCGAGCTCCGGGTCTCCTACACCTACGACCGGCCGGCCGTCCCGCCCGGGACCCCCGGCAACGCCCTCGACATCGGCCTCTTCGACCAGCGCGGCACCGCCCTCGGCGGGCGGGGCTTCCGCGGCTGGTCGGGCGGGGCCCGCAGCGAGTTCTTCGTCCGGGCGGACGCCGCCACCCCCGGCTACCTGCCCGGGCCGCTGGACCCGGGCCGCTGGTGGATCGCGCTCGGCCCGTACACGGTGGCGCCGCAGGGCCTGGCGTACGAGGTCACGGTCACGCTGCTGCCGGCCACCGGGGACCCGGCCCCGGTGGCCGTCGCCGCCGCCCCGCCCGCGCGGGCCCGCGGGCGGGGCCGGGCCTGGTACCGCGGCGACTGCCACCTGCACTCCGCGCACTCCGACGGCCGCCTCACCCCGGCCGAGATCGCCGCGCGGGCCCGGGCCGCGGGCCTGGACTTCGTGAACGCCTCGGACCACAACACCCACTCCCCGCACGCCGAGTGGGCCGCCGCGGCCGGGCCCGACCTGCTGGTCCTGACCGGCGAGGAGATCACCACCAGGACCGGGCACGTACTGGCCGTCGGCACCGACCCCGGCACGTTCGTGGACTGGCGCTACCGCTCCCGGGACAACCGGTTCGGGCGCTTCGCGCACCAGATCCGCCGGGCCGGGGGCCTGGTCGTACCGGCCCACCCGCACGCCACCTGCATCGGCTGCGCCTGGAAGTTCGGGTTCGGCGAGGCGGACGCGGTGGAGGTGTGGAACGGCCCCTGGACCCCGGACGACGAGGTCTCGCTGGCCTCCTGGGACGCCACCCTGCGCGGCGGCGCGGCGGCCGACGGCCGGGAGGGCGGCCGGTGGCTGCCCGCGCTGGCCCACAGCGACTTCCACCGGGACCCGGACCGGGTCGGCTCCCCGCAGACGGTGGTGCTGGCCGAGGACCTGTCCCGGCCGGCGGTCCTGGCGGCCCTGCGCGCGGGCCGGGCGTACGGGGCCGAGTCCTCGGCCGTCACAGTGGCCTTCGACGTGGTGGGGGCGCGCGGCGGCCGGGCCGGCATCGGCGAGCGGCTGTCGGCCGGGCCGGCGGAGGAGGTGCTGGTGCGGCTGTCCGTCACCGGCGCCGGACCGCTGGAGCTGCGCCTGGTGACGGACCAGGGCGTGGCGGTCACTGCGCCCTCGGCCACCTCGCTGGAGTGGCGGACCAGTGCGGACCGCTCGGCGTACGTCCGGGCCGAGGCCCGCCGTCCGGCCCAACTGCCGCCCCTGCCGGGACCCTTGGTGGCCTTCACCAATCCGGTCTGGATCACGTCCCGTTGAGCTCACGGGCGGGTGGCGCCGCGCGACGCCACCCGCCCGCGCGGTCCGTCAGGAGTACAGCTCCTCGATCACCTCGGCGTACGTCGCCCGCACCACCCGGCGGCGCAGCTTGAGCGAGGGGGTCAACTCACCGGTCTCCGGCCCCCATTCCTCGCTGAGCAGCCGGTAGCGCTTGATCTGCTCGGTGCGGTTGAGGCGGGCGTTGGCGGCCTGCACGGCCCGCTCGACCTCCGCGCGGACGGCCGGGTGTGCGGCCAGCTCGGCCGGGGTGGCGGCCTCGATGCCCTGGGCGGCGGCCCAGGCGGGGGCGAGTTCGGGGTCCAGGACGAGCAGCGCGACGAGGTAGGAGCGGCCGTCGCCGTGCGCGAAGGCCTGGCCGATCAGAGGGTGTTCCTTGAGGGTGTTCTCCACCAGCGCCGGCGAGACGTTCTTGCCGTTGGAGGTGATGATCAGCTCCTTCTTGCGGTCGGTGAGCCACAGGAAGCCGTCGTCGTCGAGCCGGCCGATGTCGCCGGTCGGGAACCACCCCTCGGCGTCGGTGGCCGGGGCCAGCGTCCCGTCCGGTTGCAGGTAGCCGGCGAAGACGGTCTCGCCGCGGGTGAACACCTCGCCGTCCGCCGCGATCCTGACCTCCACGCCCTCGATGGGGCGGCCGACCGAGCCGAGCCGGTAGTCGTCGACCTCGTTGACCGTGCACACGCCCGAGGTCTCGGTCAGCCCCCAGGCGTCCATGATCGTGATGCCGAAACCGGCCCAGAAGCGGACCACGTCCAGCGGCATGGGCGCGGTCGCGCTCGAGGTCCACACCAGCCGGTCCATGCCCGCCAGGCCCAGCAGCGGCAGCAGGACCTCCTCCCGGGCCCGGGCGTACGAGGCGGCCAGCTCGGCCGGTACCTCCGCACCGCGCTGGAGGTGGTCGGCGTGGGCCCGGCCCAGGTCGGTGGCGGCCGCCACGGCCTGCTGCTGCTCCGCCGGGAGCTTGGCGAGGGCGGCGCGTACGGAGGCGGCCAGCTTCTCCCAGACCCGGGGCACGCCGAAGAACTGCACGGGGTGCAGCTCGCGGACGGCAGCCGCCACCGCGGCCGGGTCGGCGCAGAACCGGACGTGAGCGGCGCGCAGCAGCGGCAGGTAGATGCCGAGGATCCGCTCGGCGATGTGCGCGAAGGGCAGGTAGCAGATGTGTTCGGCGTGCTCGGGCAGTTCGGTCATCCGGTCCAGCCGGACGGACTGGAGGGCGATGTTGCGGTGGGTGAGGCGGACGCCCTTGGGGTCGCCGGTGGTGCCGGAGGTGTAGACGACGGTCAGCGGGTCCTCGGGGCGGATCTCGGTCCAGGCCTTCTCGAACTCCGGCCCGCGATGCAGTCGTTCACCGCTCGCGTACGCCTCGGCGTAGGCGGTGTGGCCGCCGGCGTCCGCGTCCGTCACGACCACCAGGCGTTCCAGGGGCGCGGTCGCATCGGCCAACAGCGGTTCCCAGCGCGCTAGTTCGCGGGCTCCTTCGAGGACGGCGAGCCGGGCCCCGCTGTGCCGGGCGATGTGGGCGATCTGCTCGGGCGCCGAGGTGCCGTACACGGTGACCGGGACCGCGCCGAGGTGGACCAGGGCGAGGTCGGTGAGCCAGTGCTCGGGCCGGTTTCCCATCATGATCAGGACGTGCTCCCCGCGGCGCACCCCGAGGGCGGCGTACCCGGCGGCGAGCACCGCGACCCGGCGGCGGGTCTCGGCCCAGTCGAGGGTGGCCCAGCCGTCGCCCTCCCGCCAGGATAGGGCGGGCAGGTCGCCGCACTGTTCGGCGTTGCGGGCGAGCAAGGCGGGCAGGGTCAGCGCGTGCGGGTCTGCGGGCAGCCGTAGTTTCGTCGTCATGGCAGCTCCTGGCCGTTTCACATCGTTGGTGCGACAGCAATACTGTTGAACCCAAGCTGTGGAGCAGAGAGCGAGGCGGAGACGATGGACACCCCGGCGGACACCCGGGCGGCCGAGCCCATGCTCACCGTCGACGAGCTCGCCTCCCGGGCGGGCGTCACCGTCCGCACCGTACGTTTCTACAGCACGCGGGGGCTTTTGCCCCCTCCCGTGATCGGACCCCGTCGGGTGGGCCACTACGGGCCCGAGCACCTGTCGCGACTGGCGCTGATCGAGGAGCTGCAGCACCAGGGCATGACGCTGTCCGCGATCGAGCGGTACCTGGAGGCCCTGCCGGACGACCTGAGCCCGCACGACCTGGCGATCCACCGCGCCCTGGTGTCGAGCTGGGCGCCGGACTCTGCGGAGCAGGTGGACCGGGCGGAGCTGGAGAAGCGGGCCGGCCGGACCCTGGCGGAGGAGGACGTCCGCCGGCTGGCGGCCATGAACGTCCTGGCCCCGGCCGGCGACGGCTACCGGGTGGACCTGGGGCTGCTGCGGCTGGGCGTGGCCCTGCTGGACGTACCGATCACCCACGGCACCATCCTCGCGGCCCGGGAGGTGCTGCTGGAGCACACCCGCTCGGCCGCCCACGAGCTGACCCGGCTCTTCCGCGACGAGGTCTGGGGCCCCTTCACCGAGGGCGAGGACGACCCGGAGCGGGTGGAGACCATGAAGTACCTCTCCGCCCACATGCAGCCCATGGTCGTCCAGGCCCTGGTCACCGCCTTCCAGCGCTCCCTGCGCGAAGAACTCCGCGCCGCCTTCACCCCACCGGCCCCGACGACGGAGTGAGGGCCGGGCACCCGCCCCGGTACGCGACCGGGGCGGGGCCGGGTTCAGCGGCTGTCGACCACGCGGAAGCGGATGCCGGCTGTGGTGAGGCGGCTGGTCAGGGCGTCACCCATGGCCACTGCCGTGGTCAACTGGCCGGCATGGGCGGAGAGTTCGTCGTACGCCAGGCAGAGGGCCGACTCGGCGAGCATCTTGGCGGTCTCGCCGTAGCCGGGGTCGCCGCCGGAGACCTCGGTCAGGACCCGGCGGCCGCCGCCCTCACCCACGAAGCGGACGGTGAACCAGCTGCGCGAGCGCACCCGCTCGTCCGGACCCCGGCCGGGCTCGTAACGGTCCATCAGCCAACGCCGGGCCGCGGGGACTTGGGCCACCGCGGTCGTCGCGCCCAGCACCGCCGTCCCGGCCACCGCGACCGGCAGCCACTTCACCGACGCGTAGTGGCGGTAGCGGAAGTCGGGGCCGTAGCGCTCCAGCGCGGCGGCCGAGCGGGCCACGACCTTCGGGTCCAGGGTGGGCAGCGGCAGCGCCCAGGTGCCGGTCTCCCGGCTGAAGCGCGGCGCGCCCAGCGGTGACCTGGCCCGGCGGCGCAGCTGCCGGGGCTCGTGCAGCCGCCGCTCCCGGGCGGCCTTCAGGGTCTGGGGTCCGCGGCCCAGCGCGGTCAGCGCGGAGGCCAGGGTCCCGCCGGAGAAGACCGCGTTGGACCGGACGAAGCCGTCCACCCGCAGCGGCACCCCTTCCGGGAGCTGCCGCACGGTGAAGTACGCGCCCAGGTCGTGCGGTACCGAGTCGAAGCCGCAGGCGTGCACGATCCGGGCGCCGGTCTCCCGGGCCCGGGCGTCGTGCTCGACGTACATCCGGTCCACGAACTCCGGCTCGCCGGTCAGGTCGCAGTAGTCCGTACCGGCCTCGGCGCAGGCCGCGACCAGCCCCGCGCCGTACCAGACGTAGGGGCCGACGGTGCTGGCCACGACCATGGCGGACTCCGCCAGCTCCCGCAGCGCCCGCGGGTCCCCGGCGTCCACCTCCAGCAGCGGCAGCTTCGCGCAGGCCGGGTCCAGCTCGGCCAGCCGCTCGCGCAGCGCGGCCAGCTTGGCCGTGCTGCGGCCGGCCAGCGCCCAGCGGCAGTCCGCCGGGGCGTGCGCGGCCAGGTACTCGGCGGTCAGCGCCCCCACGAATCCGGTGGCCCCGAAAAGCACGAGGTCGTACGGCCGCTCGGGCCCGTCCTGTCTGTTCATCACCGCTCCTCCCGGCTGATCACGGTGGCCGAGGCTAGCGTTTGCGTCAACCGGCCGTGCGATCAGGGAGGTCCGCCGATGCGGAACGCGGTGCGCAAGTGGGAGCAAGTGCGGGCATTCGCCCTCGCCCTGCCCGAGGCGGTCGAGGAGTTCCCCTGGGGTCCCGAGGACTGCGTGGTCAAGGTCAACAAGAAGATCTTCCTCTTCCTCGGCAACACCGACGGCCCCCGGCCGCCCGGGATCTCCGTCAAGCTCAAGGACGAGGACCTGCACGGGCACGCGATGACCGCACCGGGGGCCGAGCCGACCGGCTACGGCCTGGGCAGGGCCGGCTGGGTGTCGCTCCCGCTGGGCGAGGGCTCGCCGGCGCCGCAGGTGCTGTGCGAATGGGTGGAGGAGAGCTACCGGACGGTGGCCCTCAAGCGGCACCTCAAGGAACTGGACGCCCGGACCGGGGACTGAGGGTCCCCCGCACGGTCACACGGCCACGACCACCCGCCTGCGCCCGCGTCCGCCCCATCCGCCCCGCCCGGTGGAATTCGACTAAGCGCTTGCTCGTTCAGGGGTTGTGCTGCGTGCGAGGCCTTCCTAGCATCGCTGGTGTTACATCAGTTGTGTCACACACTGGGTACCTGGGGGCTCGATGGCAGTGACAGGGAACGGACCGCTCGCGGGCGTGCGCGTGCTGGAGCTGGCGGGCATCGGCCCGGGCCCGTTCGCCGCGATGCTCCTGGCCGACCTGGGCGCGGACGTGGTCCGGGTGGACCGTCCCGGCGGCGCGGGGCTCGCCATCGACCCGGCGTACGACGTCACCAACCGCAACAAGCGCTCGGTGATCGTCGACCTGAAGGCCCCGGACGGCCCCGGCCGGGTCCTGGACCTGGCCGAGCGGGCGGACGTGCTGATCGAGGGCTACCGGCCCGGGGTCGCCGAGCGCCTGGGCGTCGGCCCGGCGGCCTGCCGGGAGCGCAACCCCGCCCTGGTCTACGGCCGGATGACGGGCTGGGGCCAGCAGGGCCCGCTCGCCCCGCGCGCCGGCCACGACATCGCGTACATCGCGGTCACCGGCGCCCTCGGCATGATCGGCGATCCGGACGGGCCGCCCGCCGTCCCCGCCAACCTGGTCGGCGACTACGCCGGCGGCTCCCTCTACCTGGTCGTCGGCGTGCTGGCCGCGCTGCACCACGCCCGGGCCACCGGCACCGGCCAGGTGGTGGACGCGGCCATCGTGGACGGCACGGCCCACCTCACCGCCATGATCCACGGGATGGTCGCGGCCGGCGGCTGGCAGGACCGGCGCGGCGCCAACCTGCTGGACGGCGGCTGCCCGTTCTACGGCACGTACGAGACCGCCGACGGCGGGTACATGGCGGTCGGCGCGCTGGAGCAGCAGTTCTACGACGAGTTCACCGAGCTGCTGGGCATCAAGGACCAGGCGCCCGCCCGCAAGGACCTGGCCCGCTGGGGCGAGCTGCGCGAGGCGGTCGCCGCCCGCTTCAAGAGCCGCACGCGGCAGGAGTGGACCGAGGTCTTCCAGGACACCGACGCCTGTGTCGCGCCGGTCCTCTCGCTGCGCGAGGCCCCGCACCACCCGCACCTGGCGGCCCGCGGCACCTTCACCGACTTCGGCGGCATCACCCAGCCGGCGCCCGCACCCCGCTTCTCCGCGACCCCCGGGGCCGTGCGCAGCGGCCCCGCCCGGCCGGGGGCGCACACCGCCGAGGTGGCCGCCGACTGGGACGTGCCCGCCCTGGCCGCGGACCCGTCCCCCGCCCCTGCGCCCGCGCCCGCCCCGACCGAGGACGCCTGATGGAACTCTCGATGCTGCTCGACTACGCCGGCGACCCGCGCCGGGCCGCCGACGACGCGGCCGCGCTGGAGCGGGCCGGCCTGGACGCCGTCTGGGTCGCCGAGGCCTGGGGCTTCGACGCCCCGACGATCATGGGGTACCTGGCGGCCCGGACCGAGCGGATGAAGATCGGCTCGGCCATCGTCAACGTCTACTCCCGCACCCCGGCCCTGATCGCCCAGACCGCCGCCGGGCTGGACGCGCTCTCCGGCGGCCGGGCGATGCTGGGGCTGGGCGCCTCCGGCCCCCAGGTGATCGAGGGCTGGCACGGCCGCCCGTACGACAAGCCGCTCGGCCGGACCCGGGAGACCGTGGAGCTGTGCCGCCGGATCTGGCGCCGGGAGACCATCGAGCACCACGGCATCACCGACATGCCCCTGCCGCCCGAGAAGGGCGGCCGGCACGGCAAACCGCTGAAGATCCTCACCCGCCCGGTGCGCCCGGACATCCCCGTCTACGTCGCCTCGCTCGGCCCGGCCAACGCCAGGCTGACCGCGGAGATCGCCGACGGCTGGCTGCCCACCCTCTTCCTGCCGGAGAAGGCCGCCAAGGTCTGGGGCGCACCACTCGCCGAGGGCGCCGCCCGCCGCGACCCCGCGCTCGGCCCGCTCCAGACCGTGGCCGGGGGCCTGCTGGCCATCGGCGAGGACGCGGCCGCCGCCCGGGACCTGGCCCGCCCGCAGATCGCACTGTACGTGGGCGGCATGGGCGCGCCCGGCAAGAACTTCTACAACGACCTGGCCGTGGCCTACGGGTACGGCGACGCGGCCCGCACGATCCAGGAGCTGTACCTGGCCGGCCGCAAGCGGGACGCGGCGGCCGCGGTGCCGGACGAGTTCTGCGAACTGATGACCCTGTGCGGCCCGGCCTCCTACGTGCGCGAGCGCATCGAGGCCTTCCGCGAGGCCGGCGTCACCATGCTCAACGTCACTCCGGTGGGGCCCGATCCGGCCCGCCTGGTCGAGACCGTCAAGAACTGGCTCTAGGGGGACCGATGAAGCGGCAGATCTACACCGAGGACCACGAGGCCTTCCGGGAGACCGTCCGGGCCTTCCTCGCCAAGGAGGTGCTGCCCCACTACGACCAGTGGGAGAAGGACGGCATCGTCTCCCGAGAGGCCTGGCTGGCGGCCGGCCGGCAGGGGCTGCTGGGCCTGGCGGTACCGGAGGAGTACGGGGGCGGCGGCAACCCGGACTTCCGCTACCCGGCCGTGCTGGCCGAGGAGTTCACCCGCGCGGGCGCCCCGGGCCTCGCGATCGGCCTGCACAACGACATCATCGGCCCGTACCTGACCTCGCTGGCCACCGAGGAGCAGAAGCGGCGCTGGCTGCCCGGCTTCTGCTCGGGCGAGCTGATCACGGCCATCGCGATGACCGAGCCGGGCGCCGGCTCCGACCTCCAGGGCATCCGCACCACCGCCGAGGACAAGGGCGACCACTGGCTGCTCAACGGCTCGAAGACCTTCATCTCCAACGGCATCCTCGCCGACCTGGTCATCGTGGTCGCCAGGACCACGCCCGAGGGCGGCGCGCACGGCCTGTCGCTGCTGGTGGTGGAGCGCGGCGCGGCGGGCTTCGAGCGCGGCCGCAACCTCGACAAGATCGGCCAGAAGTCGCAGGACACCGCCGAGTTGTTCTTCGACGACGTGCGCGTCCCCAAGGAGAACCTGCTCGGCGAGGAGAACGGCGCCTTCGTCCACCTGATGACCAACCTGGCGCAGGAGCGGATGGGCATCGCGGTGGCCGCCATCGCCGCCGCCGAGCACCTGCTCGAGATCACCACCGCGTACGTCAAGGAGCGCGAGGCCTTCGGCCGCCCGCTCTCCAAGCTCCAGCACATCCGCTTCGAGATCGCCGAGATGGCCACCGAGTGCACGGTCACCCGGACCTTCCTGGACCGCTGCATCGTGGACCACTCGAACGGCGAACTCGACATGGTGCACGCCTCGATGGCCAAGTGGTGGGCCACCGAACTGCAGAAGAAGGTGGCCGACCGCTGCCTCCAACTGCACGGCGGCTACGGCTACATGACCGAGTACCGGGTGGCCCGCGCCTTCACCGACGGCCGCATCCAGACCATCTACGGCGGGACGACCGAGATCATGAAGGAGATCATCGGCCGCTCCCTGCTCGCCTAGACACCGCGCGGACCCCCGCGGGAGCCGGTGCGCAGCCGCTCCCGCACCCCGCACGACCCCGCTCGTCCCTCAGGAAAGGCTTGACCAGTGAGCAGCGAAGCTTACGTGTACGACGCGATCCGCACCCCGCGCGGGCGCGGGAAGGCCAACGGCGCCCTGCACGGCACCAAGCCCATCGACCTGGTCGTGGGCCTGATCCACGCCCTGCGCGAGCGCAACCCCGGCCTGGACCCGGGCACCATCGACGACATCGTGCTCGGCGTGGTCGGCCCGGTCGGCGACCAGGGCTCGGACATCGCTCGGATCGCGGCCATCGCCGCCGGCCTGCCGGACACCGTCGCCGGCGTCCAGGAGAACCGCTTCTGCGCCTCCGGCCTGGAGGCCGTCAACCTGGCCGCGGCCAAGGTCCGTTCGGGCTGGGAGGACCTGGTCCTGGCCGGCGGCGTGGAGTCGATGTCCCGGGTCCCGATGGCCTCGGACGGCGGCGCCTGGTTCGCCGACCCGATGACCAACTGGGACGTCAACTTCGTCCCGCAGGGCATCGGCGCCGACCTGATCGCCACCATCGAGGGCTTCAGCCGCCGCGACGTGGACGAGTACGCCGCGCTGTCCCAGGAGCGGGCCGCCGCGGCCGTCAAGGAGGGCCGGTTCGCCAAGTCGGTCGTCCCGGTGCTGGACCGCAACGGCCTGACCGTCCTCGACCACGACGAGTTCATCCGCCCGGGCACCACCGCCGACTCGCTGGCCCGGCTCAAGCCCTCCTTCGCCGACATCGGCGAGCTCGGCGGCTTTGACGCGGTCGCCCTGCAGAAGTACCACTGGGTCGAGAAGATCGACCACGTCCACCACGCCGGCAACTCCTCCGGCATCGTCGACGGCGCCTCGCTGGTGGCCATCGGCTCCAAGGAGGCCGGTGAGCGCAACGGCCTCACCCCGCGCGCCCGGATCATCTCGGCCGCGGTCTCCGGCTCCGAGCCGACCATCATGCTCACCGGTCCGGCCCCGGCCACCCGCAAGGCCCTCGCCAAGGCCGGGCTGACCATCGACGACATCGACCTCGTCGAGATCAACGAGGCCTTCGCGGGCGTCGTGCTGCGCTTCGTCAAGGACATGGGCATCGGCCTGGACAAGGTCAACGTCAACGGCGGCGCCATCGCCCTGGGCCACCCGCTGGGCGCCACCGGCGCGATGATCCTCGGCACCCTGGTCGACGAGCTCGAGCGTCAGGACAAGCGCTACGGCCTGGCCACCCTCTGCGTCGGCGGCGGCATGGGCATCGCCACCGTCGTCGAACGCCTCTGACCCGTCCTGTATCCCACCCACGGCACGCCACCCACACGGAAGTTGAGAACATGAGCGAGTCCACCACGATCCGCTGGGAACAGGACGAGACCGGCGTCGTCACCCTCGTCATGGACGACCCCAACCAGTCCGCCAACACCATGAACCAGGCCTTCAAGGACTCCATCGCGGCCATCGCCGACCGCGCCGAGGCCGAGAAGGACTCCATCCGCGGCATCGTCTTCACCTCCGCCAAGAAGACCTTCTTCGCGGGCGGCGACCTCAAGGACATGGTCCGCCTCGGCCCCGAGCACGCCCAGCTCGCCTTCGACACCGGCACCGCCATCAAGCGCTCGCTGCGCCGCATCGAGACCTTGGGCGTCCCGGTGGTCGCGGCCGTCAACGGCGCGGCCCTCGGCGGCGGTTACGAGATCGCCCTGGCCTGCCACCACCGGATCGCGCTGGACGCCCCGGGTTCCAAGATCGGCCTGCCCGAGGTCACCCTCGGCCTGCTCCCGGCCGGCGGCGGCGTCACCCGCACCGTCCGCCTCATGGGCATCGCCGACGCCCTCCTGAAGGTCCTGCTCCAGGGCACCCAGTACAGCCCGCAGCGCGCCCTCGACAACGGCCTGGTGCACGAACTGGCCGCCACCCCCGAGGAGATGACGGCCAAGGCGCGCGCCTTCATCGACGCCAACCCGGAGTCCAAGCAGCCCTGGGACGTCCCGGGCTACAAGATCCCCGGCGGCACCCCCTCGAACCCGAAGTTCGCCGCCAACCTGCCGGCCTTCCCGGCCAACCTGAAGAAGCAGCTGGCCGGCGCCCCCTACCCGGCCCCGCGCAACATCCTCGCCTGCGCCGTCGAGGGCACCCAGGTCGACTTCGAGACCGCGCTGACCATCGAGGCCCGCTACTTCACCGAGCTGGTCACCGGCCAGACCGCGAAGAACATGATCCAGGCCTTCTTCTTCGACCTCCAGGCCGTCAACTCCGGCCAGAGCCGCCCCAAGGGCATCGAGCCCCACAAGGTCACCAAGGTCGCGGTGCTCGGCGCCGGCATGATGGGCGCGGGCATCGCCTACTCCTGCGCCCGGGCCGGCATCGAGGTCGTCCTCAAGGACGTCACCGCCGAGGCCGCCGCCAAGGGCAAGGCCTACTCGGAGAAGCTGCTGGACAAGGCCCTGTCCCGCGGCCGGACCACCGAGGCCCAGCGCGCCGAGCTGCTGGCCCGGATCACCCCGACCGGCGATGCGGCCGACCTGGCCGGCTGCGACGCGGTGATCGAGGCGGTCTTCGAGGACACCTCGCTCAAGCACAAGGTCTTCCAGGAGATCCAGGACGTGGTCGCGCCCGACGCGCTGCTGTGCTCCAACACCTCCACGCTGCCCATCACCACGCTGGCCGAGGGCGTCTCCCGGCCGGTGGACTTCATCGGCCTGCACTTCTTCTCGCCGGTCGACAAGATGCCGCTGGTGGAGATCATCAAGGGCGAGCGCACCGGCGACGAGGCGCTGGCCCGCGCCTTCGACCTGGTCCGGCAGATCAACAAGACGCCGATCGTGGTCAACGACTCCCGCGGCTTCTTCACCTCCCGGGTCATCGGCCAGTTCATCAACGAGGGCGTGGCGATGGTCGGCGAGGGCGTCGAGCCCGCCTCCGTCGAGCAGGCCGCCGCGCAGGCCGGCTACCCGGCCAAGGTCCTCTCGCTGATGGACGAGCTGACCCTCACCCTGCCGCGCAAGATCCGCAACGAGACCCGCAAGGCCTTCGAGGCCGAGGGCCGGGAGTGGGCCGCGCACCCGGGCGACGCGGTGATCGACCGGATGGTCGACGAGTTCGAGCGCCCGGGCCGCAGCGGCGGCGCCGGCTTCTACGAGTACGCGGACGGCAAGCGCACCCGCCTGTGGCCGGGACTGCGCGAGCACTTCACCAAGCCCGGGTACGAGATCCCGTTCGAGGACATGAAGGAGCGGATGCTCTTCGCCGAGGCGCTGGACACCGTCCGCTGCTTCGAGGAGGGCGTCCTCACCTCGGTCGCCGACGCCAACATCGGCTCCATCATGGGCATCGGCTTCCCCGCCTGGACCGGCGGCGTGATCCAGTACATCAACGGTTACGAGGGCGGTCTGCCCGGCTTCGTGGCCCGCGCCCGGGAACTGGCCGCCACCTACGGCGAGCGCTTCAACCCGCCGGCCCTGCTGATCGCCAAGGCCGAGGCGGGCGAGCGGTTCACCGACTGACCGCCGCCCCCGTCACAGCGCCCCGTCCCGGACCGTCCGGGGCGGGGCGCTTCCGTCGCAGCGGTGCGCGCGCCCTACCCGCCGGTGGCCTCCTTGAGGGCGGTGCGGCAGAGGTGGTCGGCCCGGCGGGTGGTCTCCGGGAGCCGGTAGCGGGGGGTCAGGGCGAGGGTGTGGGCACAGGCCGTGTCCAGGGAGACGCGGTGTCCGACGGAGACGAAGACCGGTTTGACGCCGGCCCGGGTGCGCAGGGCCCGGCCGACCTCGGTGCCGTCCGCCGCGCACAGCGGCTCGCTCTCGCCGCGGCCCGGCGCCGGGTCGCGGTGGGTGAAGGTGAAGGGGTTCTTCGCCACCCCGATCGTCGGCAGCCCGGTCACCACCCCGAGGTGGCAGGCCAGTCCGAAGCGGCGCGGGTGCGCGAGGCCGTAGCCGTCGCAGACCACCAGGTCCGGTACGGCGTTCAGGGCTTCCAACGCGGCCAGTACGGTGGGCAGTTCCCGGAAGGCCAGCAGCCCCGGGACGTACGGGAAGCTGACGCGTCCGACCGCGGTGGCCTCCTCGACCACCTCGAGGGTGGCCGCGTCCAGCACCACCGCTGCGGCCGCGACCAGGTCGCGCCCGTCGTCGTAGGCGACGTCCACCCCCGCGACCAGTCCCCGTCCGGGGGCCGGCCCCGGTTCGTCCAGCACCACGAGGGTGCGCAGTTCGTCCTGTACCGCCCGGGCTTCGGCCTCGTCGGCCGGGTTCTTCACGCTCGTCATGATGGGCTGAGAGTAGCCTTCGATCATGTTCATACTGGAAGTGACCTACACCGTCCCGCTCGACACCGTGGACGACCTGCTGGAGGCCCATGTCGCCTGGGTCGAGGCCCAGATGGCGGCCGGCGTCTTCCTCGCCGCCGGACGCAAGGTCCCCCGGGACGGCGGGGTGATCCTGGCGGCCGGGCCCTCCCGCGCCGAGGTCGAGAAGCTGGTGACCGAGGACCCCTTCGTCGTGGCGGACGTCTGCACGTACCGGATCACCGAGTTCGTCGCCACCCGGACCGCCCCCGCGCTGGCCGCGGTCCGCGAGGAACTTCCGTCCTGATACGCGGCGTCACGGCCCTCAGGGCCCGGCCCGGCGCCGCGCCAGCAGCGGCGCCAGGGCCAGCGCCGCGAGCAGCAGGGTGCCCGCGGACTCGATGACGAGCGTGGCCGGGACCAGCTCGCCCCGCACCGTCTCGTGGAAACCGAACAGCCCGGTGCTCAGGCTGATCAGCAGCGCGCCGAGGGTCCCGGCGGTGAAGAGCGCACCGACTCCGGCCACCGCCGGCAGCAACCGCGCGGGGGCGGCCAGCAGGGCGAGCGCCAGTACCGTGCCGCCGACGGCGTTCAGCAGGAACAGCACGCCGATCACCGCCAGGTCCTGGAACCCGCCGGCCCACAGGTGCAGGTGGATCGCCGCCATCGCCGCGGTGAGCCCGGCGGCGGTCAGGCGCAGCAGGACGGCCACGACGCGCCGGCCGGCGGCGGTCGGTGCGGGGCGCACGGCCCGGGTCCCGGCCATGACGGCCTCAGTACCCGCCGCCGGAGGGCGCCGAGGGCGTCCCGGCCGGGCCCGAAGCGGCCCCGGCCGCGACCGTGATCTTCGTCTTCATGCCGAGGTCCGCGTGCCCGTCGACCGGGCAGTACACCTCGTACTCACCGGCCTTGAGCGTGACCCGCAGGGTCTGGCCCTCCCCCGGGGCCAGCGTCCTGGTGCGGCTCTCGCCGCCCGGCCCCTCGAACTCGAGCGCGTGCTCGTGGTGTCCGGTGTTCCTGACGACGAAGTCGTAGTCGCCGGGGGTGAAGGACTGCCGGGAGAAGGCGATGTGGAAGTCGCTGAGGTCGGCCGTCACCCGGGTCGCCGGCTTCGCCGGCGCGCTCTGCGCGGCGGCCGGCGGCACGGACACCGTCCCACCGCTCCCGCTCCCGCTCCCCTCTCCCCCGGACCCGCCGCAGGCCGCCAGCACCGCCCCCAGCGCCCCCGCCGACAGGACCAGCGCCGCCCGGCGCCGGACCGATGTGGTGGTCATGACTCGGCCCTCCGTGATCGTGTGTTCCGTTCTCTTCCGTTCCGTTCCGTGAGAGGGATACGTCCGAAGCGGCCCGACGGATGGCGGGCGGTCGGCCCGGGGACCGCGGCTCAGGACGGGGCCGGCCTCCGGCGGCGGGGCGCGGGTGCCCGCGTGCGGGCGGGTCCCGGCCTCCGACGGCAGGCGCGGGTGCCCGCGTGTGATGGCCCGGGGGCAGGATGGAGGGGTGATGTCCGGCGGGTCCCGGGGGCGCGGTGCCGGGCGGTGCGCTCCGGGGGCAATCCCCGCGGGCCCCTCGCCCGTATACCGGGACGTGCACAGGATGGGCCTCCCGCTGGGACAGGTACCGGACGAGGCGCTGCTGGCGGGGCTCGCGACCGGCGACCCCGAGATCGCGGTGGCCTTCGTCCGGCGCTTCCAGCGCACGGTCTTCGGCGTGGCGGTCGCCGTGGTCGGCGACGCGCAGCTGGCCGAGGACATCGCGCAGCAGACCTTCGAGCGGGCCTGGCGGCACGGCCAGGTCTACGACTCCCGGCGCGGTTCGGTGCGCACCTGGCTGACCGCCATCGCGCACAACCTCGCCATCGACGCGGTACGGGCCCGCCGGGCCCGGCCGGTCGCCCCCGAGGACCTGGACGCGCTGCTGGACGTGGTGCGCGAGACGCCCGAGGCCAGGGCCCTGGCGGACGACGCCTCGGCCCGGGTGCGGGCCGCGCTCGGGCTGCTGCCGCGGGAGCAGGCCCGGGCGCTGGTGATGGCGGGGATCTACGGGATGACCGCCCGGGAGGTCGCCGCCTTCGAGGGCGTGCCGCTGGGCACGGCGAAGACCCGGATCCGCACGGCCACCGGCCGGCTGCGGACCGCCCTGGAGGCCGAGGAGACGGAGCGATGAACGCGACGGGCTGCGAGCGGCTGCGGGAGCTGGGCGCCGAGCTGGCGCTGGGCGTCCTGCCGGCCCTCGAGCGTGCCGAGGCACTGGCCCACCTGGACGGCTGCCCGGCCTGCCGCGACCACGTCGAAGCCCTCACCCGCACCACCGACGCCCTCCTCACCCTCCTCCCCGGCACCGAACCCCCCCTCGGCTTCGAAACCCGCACCGTGTCCCGCCTCCTCCCCGGCGGGGCCCCGGCACCCGCGGCCCACCCCGCCGCACCGGAGACGGGGCCGGCCGGCGCCGGTGGGAAGGGGCTGGCGCGGGGCGGCACGGGGGCCGCGGTGGGTGGCGAGGGCTGGGCGGGCGGGGGTAGGGGGGCCTGGGCGGGCGCGGGTCCGGGGGCCCAGGTGGCTGGGGGTGCAGAGGGCCGGGCGGCGGTGCGGCCGCGGGAGGGCGGGTGGCTGCGGTGGCGGCCGCGGCTGGTTGCGGCGGCCGCGGCGCTGGCGTTGGTCTGCGGGTTCGGGGGCTGGGCGGTCGGGACGGCCGTGGAGCGGGCCGCCGCTCCCCCGGCGCAGACCCGGGCGGGCGCGCCGCTCCTGCAGGCCGCGCTGCGGGCCGGCGGCCACGAGGTCGGCCGGATCTTCGCGTACCCGGGCACGCCGGGCTGGGTGTACATGTCCCTGGACCTGGAGGGCGGGGCGGCGGGGGGCGGGGTCCGGTGCGTGCTGACGCGGGCGGACGGGTCGACGGTGGCGGTGGGCTCCTTCACGCTGCGGGGCGGGTACGGGTCCTGGGGTGCGCCGGCTCCCGTCGACCCGTCGACCCTGACCGGTGCCCAGGTCCTGGCGGCGGGATGGAGGCTGAGCCGGGGTACACGGTGGGGTGCGGGGTCGAGGTGCCGGTGGTTCGGTACGGGGAGGTGTGGGCGGTGGGGGCCGTGAT
>NZ_JBFBGK010000103.1:0-30202 GCF_040684615.1 Streptomyces sp. NPDC089919 | reverse complement strand
GGCGGCGAGGCCGGCGCCCAGCAGCCCGCCGATCACCGCCCCCAGGCTCCAGCCGGCGTGCAGCCGGCCCATCAGGGGCTTGCCGCCGACCCGCTGCGCGGGCCGTCGGACCGCGCCCGGCGGACGTCCGGGCGTACCGCCGGCGGCACGGTCGCCGGGCGCGGCCCGACGTACCGGCGTACCCCGGCGGGTCAGGCCAGTCCGGCCGCGATGGCCAGGCGTACGGCCTCGGCCCGGTCCCGGGTGCCGGCCTTCGCGAACAGGTTGTTGATGTGGGTCTTGACCGTGGCCTCGCTGATGAACAGGCGCTCGGCGATCGCGCGGTTCGGCAGCCCCTGCCCGATCAGGGCCAGTACCTCCCGCTCGCGGGAGGTGAGGTCGCCGGGCAGCGCGACCGGCGCGGCCGCGGGGCGCGGGGCCCCGGCGGCGGCCAGCAGCCGGGCCTGCACCTCGCGGTCGAGCACCGACTGCCCGGCGGAGGCCGCCCGGATCGCGCGGGCGATGTCCTGGCGCCCGGCGTTCTTCGTCAGGTAGCCGCGGGCACCGGCGCCCAGCGCGGCCAGGATGGACTCGTCGTCGGCGAAGGTGGTCAGGACCACGACCGCCACCTCGGGGTGCTCCGCGCTCAGCCGCCGGGTCGCCTCGGTCCCGTCCATGCCGGGCATCCGCAGGTCCATCAGCACCACGTCCACGGCCGTGGCGGCCACGGCCGCCAGCACCTCGTGGCCGTCCGCGGCCGCCGCGACGACCTCGATGTCCGGCAGCAGGGCCAGTACGGCGGCCAGCGGCTCCCGCACCGCCGCCTGGTCGTCGGCGACCACGACCCGTACCGGGCGGGACTCGCCCGTGGTCTCGTTCATCCGGGTACCACCGCTTCCACCTGCCAGCCCCCTCGCTCCGGCCCGTCCGTGACGGGACCCGCGGTGATCTTCCCATCCAGCAGGGCGACCCGCTCGCGCATCCCGATGAGCCCCCAGCCACTGCCGGTACCGACGCTCGGGGGCAGCACGGCGGGGCCGTTGCGCACGCGCAGCTCCATCGTGTCGGCGCCGAACACCACCCGCACCGACACCGGTGCGCCCGGCGCGTGCCGGGCCGCGTTGGTCAGGGACTCCTGGGCGATCCGCAGGAGGCACTGGGTGACCCGCACCGGCAGGGTGCGGACCTCCCCCACCGTGGTGAGGGCGTCGGCCAGGCCCAGCGACTCGAGCATCCCGGTCAGGCTCTCCAGCAGCGCCACCGCGTCCTCACGCAGGGTGTGCACGGTCCACTGGGCCTGCTTCAGGCTCTCCCGCACCAGGTCGTGGGCGGTGCCGTTGGCCTCCCGGATCCGCTCCAGGTCACCGGTGTCGATGAGGGCGTCGACCAGTTCCAGCTGCATGTTGAGCCCGGCGAGCGAGTGCGCGAGGACGTCGTGGATGTCCCGGGCGATCCGGGTGCGCTCGGCCAGGACGGCGGTGCGGGCCTCGGCGCGGGCCGCCTTCTCGGCGGACTCGGCGGCCTCGATCGCGGCCCGGGTGGCCTCGGCGCGGCTGCGGCCGGCCATCCCGGCCAGCACGGCGGCGCCGGTGGCCAGGCCCACGAGGGCGGTGGCGGAGCGCTCCCCCGGTTCGCCCGTCAGGTACAGGACGCCGGCGCACAGGACACTGCTCAGCGCGGCGAGGGCCAGGGCCGGTGCGGTCCGCAGGCGACGGCCGACGAGGGCGACGTGGAAGTACGCGAAGAGGTAGGCGGAACCGGAGGTGGCGGTACCGGTCAGCGCCGCCGCCGCGACCACTCCGGCGACGGGCCACAGCGGTACCAGGCGGGCGGGGAGGCGGTCCGCCGGGACCACCCGGACGGCGAGCACGGCGCAGTTGGCGAGGAACAGCAGGGAGACGGCCAGTCCCCGGCCGGTGATGCCGAAGGGGCGGATCGTGGCGATCCCCACCGCGACGAGGGCGAGGCAGACCACCCATTCCGCCCGGCCGGACCGGCCCCCGTACGGACGCCCGGCCGCCGCGGCGACCGGGCCCGTGCCCTGTTCTGGCATGACGCGACCATAACCCACGTCAGACCGCGCGACCGGCGCCGACCGCGGACTTCGCAGCGGTCCCGAACGCCTCGGCCCGGGGGACCTGCCGGCTGCGTACGTAGATGGTGGCGAGCCGGCTGACCACCTCGGTCAGGGCCATCAGCACCAGGGCCGCGACCCATGCCTGGGAGCTGGTGATCCGGTGGTCGGCACTGAAGCGCGTGAGGGTGGCGGCGCCGCCGTGGTCCACCCACAGCTGGAAGCCGAGCCTGGCCCCCATTCCGAGCACCCACAGGCTCGCGGAGACGGCCCCGGCCTTGATGAGGAGGTGCCCGCCCGCCCGCCGCATCCGGGTGTAGATCCCGCCGGCGATGCCGAGCGCGGCGCCGATCCCCATGAAGACGGCGACCAGGAGCAGGTCGTTGCCGGCGGTCGGGATCTCGTGGAGGTACTGGGAGCCCACGTAGGCCACGATCCCCAGCGGCAGCAGGTAGGTCTTCGGCTCCAGCGGCCCTTCCCGCAGCTGCCGGAAGACGATCAGGATGAGCGCGATGTCGGTGATCCAAGTCGTGGTGTCCATGCCCACCAGACTGCTGTGACCAGCCGCGAAACACCTGGACCCAGGGGTGGAGAACCGGGTGGAGACCTGACCCGGCACCTCGGTCCCCGGCTGGCGGGCTGCGGTGAGGAAGCGTAGAGCGGAAGCATGAGACATCTCCGGCACCAGTCACTGCCAGTGACGATTGCTCTGGTGGGGGTCCTCTCGGCGGGCATCGCCCCGGCCGCCTTCGCCGACAACGAGCGGGGCCGGGCCGAGCCCAGCCCCACGGCGGAGCCCGACACCGCCGGGCCGCGCGTCGGCGACGAGCAGCTGCCCGCCGCTCCCGAGGGAGCCGCGATCCCCCGCACCTCGTCCCAGGTCCCGACCCAGCAGCAGGTCTCCGACTACCTGACCGCCCGGGTCCACGAACTCGACGACTTCTGGACGCCGTACTTCACGAAAGTCCTCAATCTCCAGGAACCGTCGGTGGGCTTCGCCATCGTCACCCCGCAGGACGGTGGGTACCGGAGCAACTGCGGGGACATCGTCATCGTCCACGACACCCCGAACGCCTACTACTGCGACGCGGACGTCCTGGACCCCGATACCGGCTACGTGGGCGCGGTCTACCTCCCGGTCACCACGATGCAGAAGATGTGGACGGGTGACGTCTTCGGCCGCCAGGACCAGCGCATCGGCGACTTCGCCGCAGCCGTGATCACCGCCCATGAGTTCAGCCATCACGTCGTCGACGAGTTGCGCCTCCAACTCAGCACCGACACCAACACCCTCCAGCCGCCCACGGGCAAGTGGAACGAGCTCATCGCGGACTGCATGGCCGGCATCTGGGTACGCAACGCCTACGACACCGGGTTCCTCCAGCCCGGGGACTTCGAAGAGGCCGTGACCGCCATGGAGGACATCGGCGACTACCAGGCCACCGACCCGGGACACCACGGCACACCCCAGGAACGGCAACAGGCCCTGCTGACCGGGTACCAGGGGGTGCCGGACACGTACGCCCCAGGCCAGCCCCTCGCCTGCATCGAGACGTACTGGAAGTGACCCGGCCGGGCCACGGCGACTGATCGCCCTAGGGCCGAGGGGGCGCTCGCCCGGGGAGCCGGCCGGCCCTACCTGCCCCGCACTCCGGTGAGATCGGCGCCGTCCAGGCCGGTGTCGGTGGCGTCGGTGAGATCTGCGCCGACGAGCTTGGCCTTGTCGACGCTGGCGCCGGACAGGTCCACGCCCCTGAGGTCCAGGCCGGAGAGGTCGGCCGCGTCGAGGAACGCGAGCCTGAGCAGGGCACACCTGCCCGGTGGTGGCGCAGGCGCGCTGGCCGGTGCACGGCGCACCGAGGTGACGTACTCGTCGTTGCAGAGCGTCGACTCACGAAGATCCGCTCCGGTCAGCGCGGCGGACGTCAGATCCGCGTGTGCGAACGAGGTCCCACTGAGGTCGCCGCAGGGGCGTGCGGGGTGGCAGATGAAGGCGTGTGCCAGGTGCGCGTCGTCGAACCTCGCACCGGTCAGCTGGGCCGACAGCAGATCGGCGTGGTCCAGGTGCGCGCTGATCAGCTTCGCGCCGGTGAGGTTCGCTTCGTTCAGCCGGGCCCCGTCCAGCTCGGCCGCACCGAGATCGGCGCCGCTCAGGTCGGACCCCGTGAGCAGGGCTCCGTTGAGATGGATGCTTTCTCCGCCAGTGGAGTAGGCGGGTTTCCATCCGCGCAGGTTCGTGTGGCTCAGGTCGATCTCCAGTCCCGCATCGGCCGCGGCCGGCCTCCGTACCAGGACGTTCATGGCGGCGTGTACGTCGGCCGGCGGGCCGGAGGTGGCCGGCAGGGGCGCATGACGGCGGACATAGGCCGAGAGCACCGACACCACCGTGCCGTGGTCGGGCGGGGAGTCCCGCATGATGCGTTCCAGGGCGTAGATCCCGCCCAGCCGGACGTCCATCGACTCCGCACCCAAATTGGAGATCGCCGCGTTGTAGCGGGTGGTGATCTGGCCCTGCTCGTTGATGCGCAGTTGTCTGTCGGACTGGCCGAGCTGCTGCCAGGTGAACAACAGCGCGGCCACGGCTGCCAGGCCGGGCAGGCTGAGCAGCAGGAGCGAGACCCGCGAGCCGGTCTCCCCGGTGCGCTGCCCCTCAGGCCGCCGACGGCCGGCGGCGGCTCGGCGGAGCCTTCCGAAACGCGGGATCCTGGTCATCCCGTCATTGCTCCACTCCTGCAGGGCCCGCCCGGCCGTGCCACGCCGCTGAGAACCCTGTCGGGGTACGCCGCCCCGCTCGAACGGCTGCCAGCCGCAACCGGCCCGCGGTCGAGGCCGTCCGCCCCTCGGGGGAAGCGGGTCAGCTGCTGGACCTCGCCCAGGAGCTTGATGGTCCGGGACTCGTCCCCGGCCGGGGCGGAGGGGGCGTCCGTCGCGGCGGCCGCGCCGCAGAGCACCCCGGCCCGACCCACCGCCACGTCCAGCCGGTCGGACCGAGCCGGGCGGCGGAGACCGACGAGAACCGGTCCCACGGTCGTCGTCCCGTCACCGGTCTTCGAGAGCACCCCCCTGACCTGCGGAAATGAACAGCCCCCCTGTTACTGTGCGCCAATGTCAACGATCAAAAAGTTCCAGGTGACCTTCGACTGCGCGGACCCGGTGGGCCTGGCCACCTTCTGGTGCGAGGTGCTGGGGTACGTGTTGCCGGAGGTCCCGGAGGGCTTCACCACCTGGGAGGAGTGCTTCCGCTCGCTGCCGCCCGAGGACTCGGTCTACTTCGCGTGCAGTGATCCCGACGGTGTGGCCCCGCGCCTGCTGTTCCAGCGCGTTCCCGAAGGGAAGGTCGTCAAGAACCGGGTGCACCTCGATGTGCGGGCCGGCGTCGGGCTCGTGGGCGACGAGCGCCTGGCCACGCTCGAGGCCGAATGCGCACGCCTGATGGCACTCGGCGCGAAGCACGTGCTCACGCAGCGCGCCGACGGCGTCAACGAGTCGTGCATCACGATGCAGGACATCGAGGGCAACGAGTTCTGCCTCGCCTGATCCCCCTCCGGGAAGGTGAGGTGGGGAGGCCGCCTGCCCGGCAACCGTGCGGTTGCCGGGCGGTGGCCGACCCACCGCCACGACCCGGCTTCCCGGCGGCCCTCAGACGCGCAGCTCGGCCGGGAAGCCCGGTGGGTGACACCAGTTCGTGCCGGACCAGCTAGAGGTAACGGGTGGCCGTGCCGGTCGTCACGAACTCCTCTGCGCACACTGATGATCTTGCACATCGATGGACGCGTCCGCTCCCGACAACGGGTCCCCCTCCTCCCGCAGCACGGCTTAGACGTAGATGCTCGTGCCCGTCGCCCACAGGGGGTTGTAGTTGTAGCCGCGGACCACCAGGTTGCCGTCGTCCTGGAGGGCCAGGAAGTAGCCGTTGGTGCCGGACGCCCACAAGGGGTTGTTGGCGCTGTCGCGGACGACGAGGTTGCCGTCGTTCTGGAACTGCACGTAGGAGCCGCGGTCGGTGTGCGACGACCACAGGGGGCGGTCGTCGTACGTCCGGCGCAGGACCAGGTTCCCGTCGCTCTGCATGACCAGCCGGACCGTGTCGCTCCGCGAGGAGACGTACCAGCCGCGGTCCAGGCGGCAGCCGTGCTCGAAGACGCGGTTGGGCTGGTCCTCCCGGGCGGGGCAGTGGGTGGCCGCCTGTGCGGCGGCGGGCGGCAGGAACAGCACCAGACCCACCGCGGCGAGCAGCATCAGCAAGCCGTGGCGCGCGGAAACGGTGACAACGCGGAACATCCGAACCCCCCATGGGACGACCGATCCTGACGCCGAGGATCCTCACAGCCACCGCCCGGCGGGGACAACGACGCACAACCGGCCATCTCCGAACCGGTCCCACGCCGGCCGCCGCGGACCCCTGCGGTGCCGGACTGTCAGACCCCACGCCTAGGCTG
Organism: Streptomyces sp. NPDC089919; assembly: GCF_040684615.1. Taxonomy (NCBI): domain Bacteria; kingdom Bacillati; phylum Actinomycetota; class Actinomycetes; order Kitasatosporales; family Streptomycetaceae; genus Streptomyces; species Streptomyces sp. NPDC089919. The sequence goes on along the minus strand of NZ_JBFBGK010000103.1, from coordinate 23,710 downwards.
GCGCAGAGATCGATCAAGGAGCAGGGCAGTGCGAATAGAGCGTCACCAGGTGTCCGGGGCCGTCGTGTCGGCCGCGCGCGAGGACTTCACGAACCGCATCGGGGGCGAGGTGCACTCCATGTCGCGGGCCGGTCGGATGACCACGTACGAATGGCAGTCGATCGCCGACGAGTTCCTGGCCTACCTCGGCGCGCTCTCGGTCGGGGACCCGGCCCTCGACACCCCGGAGGCCGCGGCCGCCCTCAAGGACGCCTGCGAGGCCGCGGCCGGCGCCGTGTCCTACGCCGCGTACCACCCGCACTGCAGCTTCCACGTCTTCCTCGAGTACGTGAACTTCGGCATGAGCTACGACCCGGGCGACGACGCCCCCGCGGAGAGCGTCACCGTCGGCGAGTGGACCGACGCGCTGTGCCTGGCCGTCCTCGCGGACCGGGCCAAGTGGCACGGCGAGGCCTTCCACTTCGCCCGCGAGAAGTTCGCCGCGGCGGCCGCGGGCACGCCCGGCGGCGAGCTCGCCACCGCCTTCATGGCCGTGGTCCTGGACGACACCGGGAACGACGACGAGTACCCGCCGAGCGCACAGGCCAAGCTCGCGGCCGTCGACGCGGCCCTCGACCGGGTCCGCGTCCGCGCCGCGGAGACCGGCGAGCCGCTGCCGGCGCACCCGGACAGCACGGCGCTGCACGCGCTGCGCGCCCTGGCCGCCGAGGACCGGACTGCCTTCGACGCCGCCCTCACCGATCTGCTGACCCGGCACGCCGCCGTGCACCGCACCACTGCCTCCCCCAGCACCCTCCTGCCACTCGTACCGCTGGCCCTGGCCGCACTGGCGTACCAGGGCTACGGCTGGACGCCGGCCGTCCGCACGGACTACCTCCCGCACGCGCTGATCAGCGGCTTCGAGACGCAGGGGCCGCGGGTCGGCGGCTTCGGCCGGGACCGCCGGCCGGACGCGCTCGCCGAGCTGGCGGACGGCCCCCTGGTGGTCGAGCGGCCGGCCTGCGAGCGGGACGTCGAGAAGATCGAGGCGATGTACGAGGAATTCCTGCGGGAAGCCTTCGCCCCCGAGGACGGTACGCACTCGCTCTCGCGGCTCACCAGCGCCATGGGCGACCAGGAGCGCCTGTTCAAGTGGCGGGCGGGCAATCCCGACGGCAGCGACGCCCAGCTCGCGACCGTCCGGCTGGCCTCGCAGATGGGGGCGGCACTGTTCCGGGTGGCGCTGGCGGAGCCGGACACCGAGGTCGAGGTGTCCGTCGGCGGGCACACCCTGCGCTACCCGGCCGAGCGGGGCGAGAAGGCCGGTGCCGGGTACTGGCAGACCGCCGTCGACTTCGCCCTGATCAGCGGCGTACGCGAGGACCTTGCGCCGCTGGTCCTCACCGGGCCCACCTTCGCCCGGCCGGACGGCTCCGCCTTCACCGCGTACCGCGCGGCGCTGCACGCCTACCTGACCGGCGCCGAGCCCGAAGCGGCCGCCCAGCGGGCGCTCGAGGAGGCCGTGCGTGCCAAGGACTGGGGCGTCGCGATGCCGCCCGCGGTGCTGCTCTCACAGCTCGTGGACGGCGACGAGGAGAGCTTCAACCTCGCCCTGGCCGACGCCCTCGAAGCACACCGCGCCCACCACCAGGTCGCCGACCGCTCCGAAGACCCCGCCGTCTCCGTCAACCTCGACGTCCTGGCCCTGACCTGCCACGCCCGCCGCCGCGGCTGGACCGTCCGCGTGGACTCCGCCTACCTGCCCCAGCACCTCCTGGACGCGGCGAGGCCGTTCTAGGCGGGGTCCGGCCGTCCGACCGCCTCGCCGCCAGTGGCAAGTGCCTGGGTGGTGGCTGCTGCTCGGCGCAGGGATGGGGTGGGGCGGGGGAGGCTGTCGAGTAGGGCTGTGGCTGTGGTGAGGGCTTCCTGGCCGAGGTCGTGACGATCCGTCCGCAGGGCGTCCTGAGCAACCAGGAAGCATTCCTCGGCGACCTGGATGCCGAGGCCGAGGGCCCGCCAGGTGAGGGGGTGGCAGGGTGGTTCGGTCGGGGCGTCCGCCGGCGTCGGGTGGGCGGTGCAGGGCTGGGGTCCCGGGCCGTCCAGTGCCGTGAGCGCGCGTTGCAGGGAGCGCCAGGCTGGCTCGACCTCGCCGTGCCGGCGTTGCAGGGTGGCCAGGTGGAGAAGGGACGCGCCACGGCGGGCGGGGTCGTCCTGGAGGGAGGCGTGCAGCCGGCGGGCCCGGACGGCCTGTCCGAGGTCGCCGAGGTCGGCGAACTCACCGGCCAGCGCGCCGAGCAACGCCTCGTCGCGCGGGCCCGCTTCGTCCAGGAGGCGGATCAGCGCGGCACGGGCCAGTTCGGTTCGCCCTTGCCGGCGGGCCAGTGCCGTCCAGGTGAGGTCGTACTCGTCCCGGGGATCGAGGCCGTAGTCCGACTCGTCGAACTCGGCCGCCCATGCTGCGAGCGAGCCCGCGGACTCCGGGAAGCCGCCGAGCAGGAAGCGGACGTCGAGGTCGTCCTCCCGCAGGGACTGCAGGAAGGCGTGGTCCGGCGCCTCGCCGTGCAGGGCGACCAGGACCGCGGCGATGCGCAGCTCCTCGGTGGCACTGCTGCCGGCTTCGGCCCGCAGGAGTACGCGCAACAGCGGCAGGTCCGCCGGCCGGCGGTCGTACTGGGCAGCGCGCAGGGCGGTGGCCCGCCGGACCGGGTCGCCCGCGATCGCCTCGCAGGTCCCGTGGTCCGCCCGCATCCGGGCCAGATCGGCCCGGCCGGGTGCGAGTACCGCCTCCCACAGCGGGGGACGCCGGAGACCGCCCAACGGCTCGTACGCGCAGCCCTCTTCCGCATGGAGCAGCAGGAATTCCGGCTCGGTGCGCAGGAGGGATTCCTGCAGCCTGCGCAGCAGTTCCCGCTCGGGGAGGCGGCGGAGACCGAGCCCGTCCAGCAGCGCGGTGCGAGCGGCGTCCAGATCGGGTCCGGACGCGCCGCTGGCCTCTGCCCGGGCCCGTCGGAGCGCGTCCGCCACCGTCCGGTCGTCGGCCTCGGGGTCGAGGTCCGTGCAGTCGCGCCAGCCGGGCAGGCCGAACAGGATCTCCAGGGCCTCAGCCAGGTCGGCGCCCAGCAGCCCGGCCTCGCCCTCGGAACTCGCGTACAGCACGGCTCCGTCGTCGCAGACGAAGTAGGTGCCGCCGCCGGCGTCACCCGCCACCGCCCGCAGCGGGGCTCCGCTCGCCGGCCGGACCTCTTCCACGTGCTCGGTCCGGTCCACGTCGAAATCGAAGACGCCGACGGCCGTCCGCGCCAACTCGGGACGGCGGCGCAGGAGGCTGAGGACGGAGGCGGAGCGTGTCATGCCCGGGACCGTAACAGCCAGGGCTGACACCGCTCACGTCCCCTACCGGGGGCTGGTCGCCGTACGGCCGGCAGCCGTACCGGACCGGCTGCGGGCCCGGCCGGTTACGGCCGGGCCCGTGCGGCGGGGTCTGCTCCGGTTACCGGCCGGACCACGCGCCGGGGTCAGGTCCGGCTACCGGCCGCACCACGCGCCGCGGGCAGGTTCCGTTACAGGCGGCACCACTTCACCGGGGAGAAGTTCTTCACGTAGCGGGCCGCGACCCAGTGCTCCGAGCGCTTCTTGCCGGAGGCCTGGTCGGGGTACTGACGGCCGTCCTCGTCGTCCCGCTGGTCGATCGGGTCGCGGCCGCCGCGGCCGTCCTCGTCGCGCCCGCCGTCCTTGCCGCGGTCGTCGCGGTCCAGCAGGTACCAGATGTCGTTCCCGCGGACGTCCTCGCCGCGCTCCTTGCACACGATGTCCAGCTTCTCGTGCGGGTGGACGGTGCCCAGCTTGCGGGAGTGGGTGCTGGGCTTGCTCCGTACGGTCAGCGGGCCGTTGGAGACCACGATGCCGCGGGCGTGCCGGTCCTTGCCGTAGTCGTCGGAGCCGCGCCCGTCCTCGTCGTCGCCACCGCCGCGCATCGCGGTCTGCTGCGCCGGCTGGTCGCGGACCGGCCCCTGGTCGGCCACCGCGGTGGCCGACCCGGCCAGGCCGAGCACCAGACTGCCGGTGACGAGGGTGAGGATGGTCCTGGTGGGCTTCGACATGAGCCGACTCCTTCGCGCAGACGTCCCGCCCGCCCGCCGGGCGGCACGGGCCGGCAGCCGTGCGGCTGCCAGGGACGACTATGCGGCGGATCGGCCGCGACACCCGTCCGACGCACCACCGGATAACCTGATAGGCCCAACCGCGCCTCTCGACCGGGCCCCGGCCGCCGGCCACCCGCCGATCAGCCGGCCGGGCGTCCCGGGGCGGCGTCGATGGCCGCCTGCACGGCTTCCAGCAGCGCGGCCAGGCCGCGGGCCCGCTCCCACTCCCCGGCCGTGTACGACCAGGAATGGGAGAAGCCCGGTTCGCCGGGCCGGCCGTGCGAGATCTCCACCTGCCGCCGCCCCTTGCGGTCCGGCCCGGTGACCTGCAGGTGCATGGACCGGACGTGGAAACGCAGCGGGTCACGGCCGAACCGCTCCAGGATCCTGCCGTCGAAGGTGAAGAGGCAGTTGCCGTCCTCGGCGGTGATCTCGTCGTCCATGGGCGGACCCTATGCGCGGCGATGGCACCGGCACCAGACCTCCGTCTCACGCCGACCGGCCGCCGGGCCGGGCCCGTTGCCCGAGGTCCGGCGGACCGGTGACATGATCGGGAAGGATGTGCGGGTTCAGGTGTCCGTGACCGGATACGGGTGGGCGCCGGCCGGGGCATGCGGCGGGTGGGCCCGGCCGGACCCGTACCTGGCGCAGGGCGACATGGGGGGTATGGGCACGGTGGTCGAGGAGCTGGAGACGTACCGGGGCGAATTGACCCGCTACTGCTACCGGATGGTGGGGTCGTACGCCGAGGCGGAGGACGCCGTACAGGAGGCGCTGCTGCGGGCGTGGCGGGGTGCGGACCGCTTCGAGGGGCGGTCAGGGGTCCGGTCGTGGCTGTACCGGATCGCGACCAACGTCTGTCTGGACGCCCTCGCCTCGCGCGGGCGGCGGGCCTTGCCGATGGACTTGTCCGGTCCGAGTGCGGGCGGTACGCCGCCGGACCTCCCGCCGGAAGCCGTCCTGTGGGTGGAGCCCTGCCCCGACGACGACCCGGCGGTGGCCGCGGCGACGGGCGAGTCGGTGCGGCTGGCCTTCGTCGCCGCGCTTCAGCACCTGCCGCCCCGGCAGCGGGCCACGCTCCTCCTCCGTGACGTGCTGGGCTTCTCCGCCCGTGAGGTCGCCGACCTGCACGGGTCCAGCGTCGCCGCCGCCAACAGCGCCCTGCAGCGGGCCCGCGCCACGCTGGCCGACCGCCGGGGCGAGGCGGGCGAGGCCGGGCCGGCCCTCCGGCCGGCCGGCGAAGGCCTGCGCCGGGTGCTGGCCGAGCGGTACGCCGCGGCCTTCGGCCGCTTCGACATGGCGGAGCTGCGGATGCTCCTGCACGTCGACGCCACGCTGTCGCTGCCCCCGTACGCGAAGTGGATGCGCGGAGTCCCCGACATCGAGGCATGGCTCACCGGCCCCGCGATCGGCTGTCGCGGCTCGCGCCTGGTGGCCACATCGGCCAACGGCTCCCCGGCGTTCGGCCAGTACCGCCCGTGCCCGGACGGCGCCGGCTACCTGCCGTGGGCCCTCCAGGTCGTCGAGTTCTCCGGCGACCGGATCTCCGCGATCACGGCCTTCCGCGACACCGACCGCCTCTTCCCCCTCTTCGGCCTCCCGGCCCGCCTGACCGACGACGCCCCTGTCACCGCGGGGGCGTGACGGCGAAGGAGGCGGGCTGCGCGGGCCGTCCCGGGGCGTCCCAGGGGTTTTCTGGGACGACTCGGGACGTCCCAGAGGGCGATCCGGCTGGTCCGCCGCCGACCGGGTCTCTAGCGTTTCTCCACGTCGGAGGGCTGTCCGGGCACGAGAGTGCCGGAGTTGCGGCCCATCCGCGGCGGTTGGGCCGGATGCCGAGCAACGGGCGAGCCGCCGCCTTCTCTCCTCAGGAAACGGACTGCACATGCTGCCCACCGATCGACCGATGCCCCGCCGCCGGAGCGTCCTCGCCGGCGCGCTGTCCCTCGGCGCGCTGACCGCCTTCGGCACCTTCGGCACCACCGGCCGGGCGTGGGCGGCGGAGGGCCCGGAGATCACGGACTGCGACACCTGGGGCGCCCGGGCCCCGAAGCTGCCGGTGAAGGTGCTCCCCACCGGGCCGCAGAAGATCATCGTTCACCACACCGCGACGGCGAACACCACCGACTACTCGCAGAACCGTTCCATCGCCCTGGCGCGGGCCATGCAGACGTACCAGATGGACACCGGCGGCTGGATCGACACCGGCCAGAACTTCACCATCAGCCGGGGCGCCTTCATCACCGAGGGCCGCCACGAGAGCCTGGCGGCCCTGCGGGCGGGTACCCAGCAGGTCGAGTCGGCGCACTGCGCCGGCCAGAACACGGTGGCCATCGGCATCGAGAACGAGGGCACGTACACCACCGAGCGGCCGCGCGACGAGCAGTACGAGGCGCTGGTCGGGCTCTGCGCGTACATCTGCACCCAGTACGGCCTGCGGGCCTACCAGATCTACGGGCACCGCGACTTCAACAACACCCAGTGCCCGGGCGACCAGCTCTACGCCCTGCTCCCCCAGCTGCGCGCCGACGTGGCCGCCCGGATCGGGGACCCCGACCCCACCGCGCCGGTGTGGCCGGTGGTCCACAACGGCCAGGTGAGCGAGCAGGTGCGGGTCCTGCAGTGCCTGCTGGTCCAGCGCGGCGCCACCATCACGGCGGACGGCGCCTTCGGGCCGGCCACCGAGGCCGCGGTCCGCGCCTTCCAGAAGCTCGTCGAGGCGGGCATCGACGGCGTGGCGGGCAACCAGACCTGGCAGCAGCTGGTCGCGCCGGTCGCCCAGGGCGCCTCGGGCCAGGCCGTGAAGGCCATCCAGAGCCGGCTCACCGCCCTCGGCTACCCGACCACCGCGGACGGCGCCTTCGGCCCCGGCACGAAGTCCCTGGTCAGCGCCTTCCAGTCGGCCCACGGCCTCCCCGCGGACGGCATCGTGGACGCCCGCACCTGGAGCCGCCTCCTCTGACGGCCCGCCCACCCGGCACCGCAGCAACGACACGGGCCCGCGGGGGAAGCCACGACGGCCTCCCCCGCGGGCCCGGTCGTGAGGGCGGGCTCCGCCCACGCAGGGACGGTGTCCGTGGGCGGCTGCCGCGGGTGCGTCTACGTGTGGTCGACGAACCAGGCCGTGCAGGTACCGGTGCTCGAGCCCTTGGGCATCATGCAGGCCCGTACCGCGTACGACTTGCCGGACAGTTGCAGGCGGACGGTCGGGGTCTCGACGTAGTTCACCGTCGCGTTCCACCAGGTGGCCTCGAACGGTCCGCACTGTTTCCAGCCTCCGTTGGACTGGACCGTGGCGGTGGAGGGATGGCCCGGGCTGGAGCCCATGGAGAACAGATTCACGCTCCGGTCGATCCAGACCTTGTCGTACCGCGCGACGTAGCCCTCGATGGCGGCCTTGGCGTACGCGTCGGTCACCTTGGCCGTGTACACCGTGATCTGGCGGTCTCCGGCGGTGGCGTGGCCGGAGTCGGCCACCACGTCGTTGTCCGACAACCTGTCGCAATTGTCCGCCGACGCGACGCCCGGAGCGGCAGCGGCCTGCGCCGACCCGACCAACCCCATGGTCGACAGGACCACCACCGAGGCCAGGACCGCTCCCCGTGAAGCACGCATGATCGTTCTCCTTCCGCTCGGGCGTCCGCCTCATGGGGACGCCCGCCCGCAGCGTAGGCGGGCCCGATCCGCACCCCCCAGAGGAACAACTCCCTCCCCCTCTTCCGCTGCGGGAACGAGACCTGGCGTGCATGGAACCGTCACATCGCGGCCTTGCGGGTGTCTCGCATCGACGCCTTGCGCTCGCGACCGGAGGCGAGGCGGATCCACGCGTAGGCGAGGTGGGAGTCCACGCCGGCCCAGCCGGAGCCGAGCGGGCGCGTCCCCTACTCGGTGGCCGGGGTGCGCCGTCGCCGGTGTCGTCCCCTCGCTCAACGCCCGCCCGCCCGGCAGCGGGAGGGCGATCCAGCCCCCTCAACGACATTTCTCCTAAGCCGATTTGACTCGCTCTTTGCCGGGCACGGTCCGGAGGAAGCTCTAACGCCCAGGACGCCTTGGACCGCGCCGCCGTCGCCGAGCCCGTCCCGGGGGTCTCCCGGCAGATGCACGACCGGCTGCTGGCGGGCCGGCCCGAACCCCACGCCACGCTGATGGTCAACCCGACCGCCGGTGACGGGAAGGTGATGCGCCTCTACGAGGGCTGGGGCTACCGGGAGATCGGCGTCGTCCAGCCCTCACCCGACTCGCCGTGGCTCGTCTGCATGGGCCGCCCCGTGCACGCGTGAAGGCCCGCACCGGCAGCGGCCCGGCCCGGCGGGGTCAGTGGTAGTCGGTGGTGGTTCGGACCTCGCCGAAGCGGGGGAAGGTGTGGTGGACGGCGAAGGCGTGTTCCTCTGCGGTCAGGCCGGACATCGCGTCCTCCACGAACTCGACGTCGTAGCCGTGGTCGGCAGCGGCGCGGGCGGTGGACTCGACGCCGAGGGTGGTCACCAGCCCCGCCATGACCACGGTGTCCACGTCCAGCTTGCGCAACTGCTCGTCCAGGCCGGTGCCGTAGAAGGCGCCGATGGTGCGCTTGACGACCACGACGTCGCCGTCGTGCACCAGGCCCTCGACGAAGTCGCTGCCCGGCGGCTGCTCGGTGACGTTCGGACGCTCCACCCGGACCTGCACCACCGGCCGTCCGGCCGCCCGGAAGGACGCGGCCAGTTCGCGGCAGCGCTGCAGGACGTCCTCGCCCGAGTGGGGGGCGACGGGCAGGGCGACGATGCGCGGCATCAGGTCGATGAGGATCAGTGCGGTGGTCATGACGGCCATCGTAGGGTCGCCGGGCGGCCCCCGGCCGGTGCCGGGGGTTCGCAGCCCCCGTAGGCCGATCCCCCACGCCTCTCAGTGGGGCGCGACCAGCTTGATGCCGACCCCGCGTACGGTGCGCAGGTAGCGCGGGGCGGCGGCCCGTTCGCCGAGCTTGCGGCGCAGGGCGGAGACGTGCACGTCGATGGTCTGGTCCTCGATGTAGGCCTCGCGCCACACGTCCGCGAGCAGCTGCCGCCGGGAGACGACCGTGCCGGCGTGCCGGGCGAGGAAGGCCAGCAGGTCGAACTCGCGCCGGGTCAGGGAGAGTTCGCGGCCCGCCAGATGGGCGGTGCGGGCCCGGGGGTCGATGGCGAGCTCGCCGACGGTCAGCGGACCGGCCGGGTCGGCCTGCGGCAGCGGTCCGGCGGCCGGTGCGGGGGGCGCGCTGCGCCGCAGGACCGCCGAGAGCCGGGCGACCAGCTGTCCTCCCGAGAACGGCTTGACGAGGTAGTCGTCGGCGCCGGCGTTGAGCAGCTTGATGATCTCGCGCTCGTCGTCCCGGGCGGTGGCCACCACCACCGGGACGCCGGATATGCCGCGGATCATCCGCAGGGCGTCCCCGCCGTCCAGGTCCGGCAGCCCGAGGTCGAGAACCACTGCATCCAGTCCGCCCTGGGTGACCTCCCGCAGCGCCCCGAAGCCATCGCCCGCGCTGCGCACCGAGTGCCCGTGTTCCGTGAGGATCTCGATCAGCGAGGTCCGGATGCTGGGGTCGTCTTCGACCACGAGTACGCGGGGCATGGCGGACACCCTACCGGCGGGTCCGGCTCCCTCCGCTTACGGTCCCGGCGCCCGTGCAGGGGCCGTCCCGGCCGGCCGGTGGGGGCCGCCCGCGGGGCGCGGCGGGGGTCCGGGACACTGATGCGGTGCCACGCCTCCTGCGCTACCTCCTCATATGGCTGTCGTGTACCGCGGCCAGCATCACCGCGGTGATGCTCACGGTGTACTTCGTCATCGGCCTGACCCGGCCCACCCCGCCGGCGGCCCGCTCGGTCCAGGCGGTCTTCCCCTCGCCGTCCGGCGCCGTCGCGGTGGGCACGGCCGCGTCCTCCGCGGCCCCCCGCCCCTCCGCCCCGACCGTGCCGCCCTCGCCTTCCGGTCCGGCCGGCCGGCCCTCGCCGCCGGCGGACCCGACCCGCTCCGCGAGCCCGCCGGCGCCCCGGCCCTCGCCCCGGTGCACCGGCGGGCCGGGCCTGCACACCGTCCCCTCCGAGGGCGGCAAGGTCACCGTGAAGTACGGGCGGCACGCCGTCTGCTTCGTCTCGGCGGTACCGGCCCCGGGTTTCCGGACCGGCACCGAGCAGCGTGCGCCGGACACCCTGGTGGTGGTCTTCACCAGCGACGGGCACCGCTCGCAGATCACCGCGACCGTCACCCCGAACGCGCAGGCCAGCGTGCGCGAGTCCCGGCTGTGAGGAGGTCCGGGCGGGCGCGCCGGCCCCTTACCTGTGCGGTTCCTTAAGCGTCTCTGAGGGCACCCCTCAGAACCGGTCCGGCCGCCCCGGCCGCCCCTAGGCTCACGACCGGTCAGAACGGATCTCCGTATCGGCGGACAGCGCGCCGGGCGGCGTTCTGCCGCCGCTCCGGGACGGCCCGCGCCTCCCGGAGGAGTCCTCCAGCGACAAGGGGTTGTTCCGTCATGTCCGCACACCGACGACGTCCACGTACCTCCCGGATACCGGGGTTCGTCCGCTTCTCGGCCGTTTCGCTCACCGTCGCCGGTGCCGCCTTCACCGCCGCGCACCTGGGCGGGCAGACCCGGGACGGGGGGACCGAAAGCGTCTCGGCCGCCCTGGCGCCGGAGGTCCCCGCGACCGAGGACGCCGCGTCCGACCCGCAGCCCCAGGGCTCGCCGGCCGGGCAGCTCGCCAGCCCGGCCGCCGCCGCGTCCGCCGCGGCCCGCACCCGCCCGTCGGCCGCCGCACCGGCCCCCGCGCCCGCCCCGCGCACGGCCGACCCCACCCGCCGCGCCGGCCACCCCGACGCCGCTGCCAAGACCCCCGCACCGCGTCCGCCCGCGCCCTCGAAGCCGGACACCGGCAGCACCCCGAAGGGGGATTCCGGTTTCCGGGCCGGGTACGACTCCGGCACCGACGCCCGCAAGGCGGTCAAGGCCGCGATCGCGGCCGCCAAGGCCGACGGGAAGAAGGTGCTGATCGACTTCGGCGCCAACTGGTGCGGCAACTGCAAGGCCGCGGACAAGACCTTCGGCAAGAGCAGCGTGGGCGCGATCCTCGACGCCTCGTACCACGTCGTCAAGGTCGACATCGGCAGCCAGAACTCCGACAACTTCGACCTGCTGCGCAGCTACTGCTCAGGCGAGGGCGCCTACAAGATGCCGGTGCTGGTGGTGCTGGACGGCAACGGCAAGCTGGTCACCGAGACCCACTCCACCGGCAACCCGGACCTGGGCGTCGACGGGCTCAGCGCCTTCCTGCGGCAGTGGGCCTGATGACCCGGAGCCACCGGGTCCGGGCGGCGGGCGTCCTGCTGGCCCTGGCCGCGACGGCCACCGGCTGCGGCGGCGGGTCCGGGCCGGCGGCCGCGCCGGCCGCCCCGGCCGGTGCGGCCGGCGCGGGGACCTCCGCGACGGCCGCGGTCCTCCCGGTGGCCGACCGGCAGCCGGCCCCCGACACCGCCGGCACCGGCCTCGACGGCGACGACCTCGCCCTGCGCGGCTACCGCGGCCAGGTCGTGGTCCTCAACGTCTGGGGATCCTGGTGCGCCCCCTGCCGGGCCGAGGCCCGGGAGCTCGAGGCGCTGCGCGCGGCCACCGCCGCCCGGGGCGTCCGGGTGCTGGGCGTCAACGTCCGGGACCGTTCGACGGGCCCGGCCCGGCAGTTCGAGAAGACGTACGGGCTGCACTACCCCAGCATCCACGACCCGGCCGGGGCCCTGCTGCTCGCCTTCCCGCCGGCGCTGCTCAACCCCCAGGCGATCCCCTCCACCCTGGTCATCGACCGGCGGGGCCGGATCGCGGCCGCGGTCGCCGGGCCGGTCACCCGCGCCGGCCTGGCGCCGCTGGTCGCCGCGGTCGCCGGGGAGCCGGCGTGACCGGCCGGGCCTGGACCGCCCTGGCGGCGGAGGTCGGCTCGGGTGCCGTCCCCAGCGCCCTGGTGATGGCCGTACCGGTGGCGGTGGCGGCGGGGCTGGTGTCCTTCCTCTCGCCGTGCGTGCTGCCGCTGGTGCCGGGGTACCTCAGCTACGTCACCAGCCTCTCGGTGGCCGACCTGGCCGGGGCGGACGGCGGGCGGCGCGGCCGGATGGCCGCCGGTGCGGCGCTGTTCGTGCTGGGCTTCAGCAGCGTCCTGGTCTCGGGCGGGGCCCTGTTCGGGTACGTGGGACGGAACCTGATCGCCTACCAGGACACCGTCTCGCTGGTCCTCGGGGTGTTCACCGTCGTGATGGGGCTGGCCTTCGCGGGCTGGCTGCCCGGCTTCACCCAGCGGGAGCTGCGCAGCCGCCGCCGGCCCGCCCTCGGGCTGGCCGGCGCCCCTTTGCTGGGCGTGGTGTTCGGGGTCGGCTGGACCCCCTGCATCGGCCCGACCCTGGCCGCCGTACAGGCCCTGGCGTGGAACGAGGCGAGCGCCGGCCGGGGCGCCCTGCTGATGGTCTGCTACTGCGCCGGGCTGGGCCTGCCGTTCGTCCTGACCGCCCTGGCCTTCCGGCGCGCGCTGGGTGCCTTCCGCTGGGTGCGGACCCACCACCGGGCCGTGATGCGGGCCGGCGGGGCGATGTTGGTCCTGGTGGGCGTCCTGCTCGCCACCGGCATCTGGTCCGACCTGGTCTACGCCCTCCAACTACGGCTCGCGGACGCCCCCGCGGCCCTGTGAGCACCGCAGCTCCTGAAGAACGTCCCGTGAAGAAGAAAGCAGAACCCATGCACCAACAGGTCCGGGCCGCAGCCGCGCTGCTGACCGCCGCCACCTCCCTCGCACTGACCGGCTGCGGGCAGCAGACGCAGGCGGCACCGCCGCCCGCGCACCCGCCCGCCGTCACCGAGTTCAACGAGAACGGCGTCACGGTACGGCTCAGCGTCTCCGACTGGGACTCCTCCCGGGGCACCCTCGTCGCCACCTTCACCCCCGACGAGGCGGGCTTCCACCTCTACAGCACCGCGCTGCCCGCGGCCGGGGTCGAGGGCGTGGGGCGGCCCACCCGGGTCGCGGCCACCGGCGCCCTGGCCGGAGCCGGCGCGATCACCGCCGACGCAGCCGTCAAGGAGATCCACGTGGAGGGGGTGCGGGCCGCCGTACCGGTCTACCCCGACGGCCCGGTGACGACCCGGCTGCCGATCCGCGCCGCCGCCCCGGGCGGGGCGACGCTGCTGGTCAGCTATGCGAGCTGCAGTACGACGCAGGGGTGTACGATCCCGGTTGCCGACCGGCCGGTGCGCCTGCGCGCCACCGCGGACCACCTGTCCTTCACCGGCTGAGCCCCCCGCGCCGTACCGGCACCGCCGCGCCCGCGCGGCCCGACACCGCTGGAGCGCCGTACCCGTGAACCGAGGTCCCCGAAGACCGTCCGGCCTGTCCGGGGCGCCGCGGTGAGGCGGTCGCTGGCGGGCGTCGCCCTGGCGGTGACCTCGATGGTCGCGCTGTCCTTCCTGATCCCCCTCGGGCTGCTGGTCATGTCGCTGGCCCGGGAGCAGAGCGTCACGGCCGCCGAGCAGAGCGCGGCCGCGATGGCGCCCATCCTGGCGCTCACCACCGACCCGGCCGAGCTGCGCGAGGCCGGCACCGGCCTGCGGGCGGCCGAGCACCTGGTCATCCACCTGCCGGACCGGGCCCTGGTGGGCGGCGCCGGGCACGCACCCCCCGACCTGCTGCGGCGGGCCGAGGAGGAACGCGAGTCCATCTCCCGGGACGTGCCGGGCGGCTGGATCTACCTCCAGCCGGTCGTCCTGCCGCAGGACCGGGTCGCGGTGGTGGAGAACTTCGTGCCGGACGAGGAACTTCGGCGCGGGGTGGCCCTGTCGTGGATCGTCATGGCGGGCCTGGCCGTCCTCCTGCTGGCCGGGTCGGTGCTGGTGGCCGACCGGCTGGGGTCGGCCGTGGTGGGCGCCGCCCGGCGGCTGGCCGAGGCCTCGCGCCGGCTCGGGGCGGGCAACCTGGACTCCCGGGTCCATCCCAAGGGGCCGCCCGAACTGAGGGAGGCGGGCGCGGCCTTCAACACGATGGCCGACCGGATGACGGACCTGCTGGCCGTCGAGCGGGAGCTGGTCGCCGACCTCTCCCACCGGCTGCGCACCCCGCTGACCGCGCTGCACCTGGCGGTGGAGCGGATCCCCGAGGGGACCGAGACCCGCCGGATCCACAGCGCGGTCGCGGAGTTGGAGCGGGAGCTGGGCGCCATCATCGACGAGGCGCGCACGCCCCTGTCGGTGGGCCCGATGGGCCGGGCCCTGCGCGGCGAGGACACCGGGGACGCACCGCCGGCCGGGGACGGCGAGCGGTGCGAGGTCGCCGGGGCGGTCCGCCGCCGGGCGGCGTTCTGGGCGGTGCTGGCGGGCCAGCAGGACCGGCCCTGCCGGGTGCAGGTCACCGACGAGCCGACTCCGGTCGCCCTGCCGGAGAACGACATCACGGCGGTGGTGGACGCGCTGGTCGGGAACGTCTTCCGGTACACCCCGGCGGGCACGCCCTTCGAGATCTCGGTGGACCGCACCGCGCACACCGTGGAACTGGTCGTGCAGGACGCGGGCGCCGGCATCGCCGACCCCGACGGCGCCCTGGCCCGGGGCGCCAGCACCGGATCCACCGGGCTGGGCCTGGACATCGCCCGCCGGGCCGCGCTGGCCACCCACGGCTCGGTGCGGATCACCCGCGGACCGCTGGGCGGCGCGCACCTGCGCGTCACGCTCGGTCTGGCGCCGTGCGTACCGGAGCGCCCCCGCCGGCGCCGCGCCCGGACGGCGGGCGGGCACCGGGGCTGACCCGCACCGATGCCCGCGCTGGGCCGCCCCTCGTCCGCCGGCTCCCACCGGTGGGGAGCGGGGTTCCGGTTGGGCGGATTCCGGGGTTCTCCTTTCCTCCATGCGTAGCCGGATGGTGTCCGGGGATCCTGTCGGGGTACCTCCGAAGCCGATACGAGGAGCCCTCACGTGCGCCGCCCGACCCGGAAGACCTTCGCCGCCCTCATCGCCACAGCCGGTCTCGCCCTGCCCCTCCTGATCCCCGCCCCCGCCTCGGCCGCCACCACCGCCACTGCCACCAAGCGCTTCGCGAACTACCGCTACGGTCAATGCCTGCGCGAGAACTCGGAGACGGTGCTCAAGGCCGACCGCTGCAGCACCGGACGCGGCAGCCTCCTGTGGCAGTGGAACGGCCGCCTCAACACCGTCACCACCCTCAAGAACAACTTCTGGGGCCGCTGTCTGGACAGCAACGACCGGGGCGACGTCTACCCCCTGCGATGCAACGGCGGCTCGTACCAGAAGTGGCGGACCGTGCAGCCCGCCGCCCGCAGCGCGGTGATGCTCCAGAGCGTCGGCACCGGCCGCTGCGTCTACCAGCAGGACGACGGCTACTACCGCACGGCCCGCTGCAACCGGAACGCCCAGAACCAGCGCTTCACCATCGGCTGAGCACAACGGTCGCGGACGGCCGGCGCACCACGGGCACGCGAAACCCCCGCACGCCTCGGGCATGCGGGGGCGCGGGGCCGCCGGGGCTAGCAGACGGTCACGTTGAAGACCGGGGAGGCGGTGGCGCCGCTGGTGATGCGGAGTTCGTTCTTGCCCTTGAGGCCGAGCTTGACGCCCAGCGAGTAGGAGCCGGTGCGGTTGATCGGCGCGGACGCGGGCAGCGTGACCCACTTGCCCTTCTGCTTCTGCTGGAGCGTCACCTTGCTGCCCGCCGCGAGGCCCGTGGTCTTGCCGGTGACGCGGAACTGCGTCCACGCCGCCACCGAGGAGACCGACGGGGTGGCCGTGATGGTGGCCGGGGCGGCGGCCGCGGCCCGGTGGGCGGCGGGGGCGGGGGCCGCCGTCGCGGTGCCGGCCAGGGCGACCGAGGCCGCGCCCAGAGCGGCGACGGCGGCGATGCGGAGGGAGTGGCGCTTGGTGACGATCATGGGTGGACCCTCTCGTGGTGGAACGGCCTGCTGCGACCGGAGGAACTGCCGGAAGAACTGCGTGAGGAACCGGCTGAAGAACGGATGGAGATCCGTCGTGCGGTCCCGGCAGGAGAGATGCGCTCCGGCCCGCAGGTGTTGCCTGCGATTTGTCACCGTCTCGAAACAGCCCGGCAGCCCGATGCGCGGACGGGCCCGTGGAGACCCGTCCGCGCGCCGGCGTTCCGCTCCGACTGCGTCGATCGCGATCCGCCCAGGTCACACCTGGTACGTCAGGTAGATCCTGAGGGTGATGTCCTCGGGCCAGCCCGCGTCCACGCGGATCCGTGCCAGTTCCCCGTCGATCGGGACCACGTTGTGCACCGTCATCACCGCGCCGCCCATGAAGGGCTTGTCGGTGGGCGGGTACACCTCCGCGACACTGGCGAAGAGCAGGGTGTAGGCGTTGACCCCGGGTGCTTCCAGGAGCACGTCGAAGACGCCGTGGCGGCGCAGGGTGTAGTAGTAGCCGATCTGCTGGAAGTCCGTCCGCGCTCCCCGACTGCCGCCGCCGCTGGGCGCGATGGCCGTCTCGGAGCCGCTGTCCCCGTGGTCCCCGGCCGCGTTCCCGGCCGCGGACTCCCGGAGTTCGCTCTGCGTCATGTCCGTCTCCCTTCGGTGGGCAGGGTTCCCGGTACGGTGCGGGCCCATGGCGGTGTCCGCGCCTTCGCGCTGGTGGCGATCCCGGGTCCCCTCCTCATCGTGGGCCGTCGCGGTGCGGCCGGGACCCCCTGATACGGGGGATGGACAGGCGGCCGGTCAGCGGGTCAGCGCGGCGATGAGCTCGTCGCGGCCGTCCGCTCCGGTCTTGCGGAACAGCGCCTTGAGGTGGTCGTTGACCGTGTGCGGCGACAGGTCCAGGCTCCGGGCGATCTGCTTGACGGCCGCGCCGGTGCGCAGTTCGCACAGGGTGGCGCGCTCGCGCGGGGTGATCCCGTACCAGGCGCAGAACGACGGCACCAGGAGGTCCCCGGCCGCGCCCTGGAGGACCAGGGCGACGTCCCCGCTCGCGTCCGCGTCGAGGGGCTGGCCCTGGAAGGTCAGCCACCGCCCGCAGACCACGGGCGGTACGCACACCATGGGCGGCCAGGCCGCCGTGTCCCGGGCGCGGACGCGTACGGCGAGGGAGAGGGCGACGAGGAAGGCCTCGGGGATCCACTCCGGGAAGGCGTGTCCGTCCGGCGCGCACAGCCGGTCGAGCCATATCCGGGCCTGGGGGCTGACGGCCGTGACCGTGTGGTCGGGGCCCACCGTGACCACCCCGGCGGGCAGCGCCGGTGCCACGGGCAGCAGCGGGCCCTCGGTGACGTAGCGGCGCAGGGCGGTGACGAGGGCCGGGCCCAGGCGCGCGGCCCGCTGGAGGTCGTCTTGGCCGAAGGGCCGGGCGCCGGCGCAGCGCAGCAGGCCGAGGGCGCCCCACACCCCGTGCTGGTCGGTGAGCAGCAGCCGCAGCTCGGAGCCCGCGCCGTTCGCGGTGAGGAGCTCGCGCACCTTCGGGTCCGGGGGCCCCTCCCCCGGCGGACCCACCACCGTGGCCGGGACGGGCAGACCGGCGAGGGCGGCGGGGCGGTACGGGTCGCCGCCCCGGTAGCGGTGCATGACGAGGTCGGTGGCGAGGGCGGGGGCGTACTCGTGCCAGAAGCTGAAGCTGCCGAGGCCGAGTCCGGTCGCGGGGTCGGTGGCCACCAGGCTGAGGCCGTCGTGCGGCAGCAGCGGCGCCAGCAGCCGGGAGATCCCGGCGCCGCGCCCGCCCCGGCCCGTGCCGTCGCCGGCGGCCGCGTGCAGGTCACGCGCCAGCCGTGCGGGGTCGAAGAACGTGCGCGCCACAACCCTCCATTATCCCCCTCACCCACCGCGCACGCCCGCTCACCGACCCCCGGTGAGCGGCACCGGGCCGGTCCGGTCCGGTCCACCGGCCCCCGGTGTGCGCAGGGCTTCACCCGGGCGGCGGACAGCGGGCTCGGTGGTCCGGTGGGGTGGGGTGGGGTTCTCGCTAAGGTCCGGGTATGAGCGGTTTGTTCGGGTTGGGGATGCCTCGTGGGGTGCGGCGGTTGTGGCGGGTGCGGGAGCACGTCCGGGACACGCTGTGGTTCGCGCCGGTCGCCGGGCTGGTCCTGACGTTCGCGCTGTGGAACCTGGCCACCTGGGGCGACCAGGCGCTGGTCGACGCCCTGACGGAGGCCGGGGCGGAGGTGACCGACCTCGCGGAGGACGCGAAGGCGATCGTCACCACCGTCAGCCAGGCGATGCTGACCTTCCTCGGCGTCGTCTTCAGCATCTCGCTGGTCGCCCTGCAGATGACCAGCGCCCAGCTCACCCCGCGCGTGGTCCGGATCTTCGTGCGCAGCCGGATCACCAAGGCGACCCTGACGGTGTTCCTGTCCACCTTCGTCTTCGCCCTGCTGGTCCTGACCTCGTACAACGACACCGACCCGGCCGGGGAGGGCGGGGCGGTGCCGCTGCTCCAGGCGCTGTGCACCCTCGCGCTGGTCGCCCTCAGCCTGCTGCTGTTCATCGCCTACGTCACCGCCACGGTGCGGTTGATGCAGGTCGGTCCGGTGGTGGACCGCATCACCCGGGAGGCCCTGCGCGGGGTCGAGCGCCAGCCCACCGACCGGGACCTGCCGGCGGGCCTGCCGGAGCAGACGGGCGTCCTGCGGCACCGGGGGCGGGCCGGGGTGCTGTGCGGGTGGGACACGGCCGACCTGGTGGGCTTCGCCCGCCGGCACGGCGTCACCCTGCGGACCGTGCCGCGGGTCGGCGACTACGTGATGCCCGGTAGTGCCGTGCTCGCGGTGCACGGCGGCCGGCTGCCCGCCACCGCGGTCCTCCCGCGCGCGGTGGCCTGGGTGGGCAGCGAGCGGATCCCGGGCCAGGACGCCGGCTTCGGCCTGCGCCAGCTCAGCGACATCGCACTGCGGGCCCTCTCGTCCGCCGTGAACGACCCCACCACCGCCGTGCAGTGCCTGGACCGCATCGTCCACCTGCTCGCGGCCACGGCCGCCCGGCCGCTGGGGCCGGTACCGCACCACGACCGCGACGGTGCCCTGCGCCTGCTCCAGGCCGCACCGGACTGGACCGAGCTGGTCGACCTCGCCCTGGCCGAGATCCGCGCCGCGGCCCCCGGCCAGGCGCAGGTCACCCGCCGCTTCCTGGCCGGCGTGGACGACCTCCTGGCGCTGGTACCGGAGGACCGGGCCCAGGCCCTGCTCCACCACCGGGCGCTCCTCGAGCGGGCCGTCCACCACGCCGTACCGGATCCCGCCGAGCGCGACTTCGCCCTCGAACCGGACCGGCAGGGCATCACCTGACCGGCGTCGCACGGCCCGGCGCCGGCGACGGGGGCGCCGGCCGCGCCTACCCTCGCACCATGGCGAAGGTGCACGTCGACGGGGTGACCGTGGCCTACGAGCGGGCAGGCGCGGGGCCGCCGGTGGTGTTCCTGCACGGCGCCGGGGACGACGGTCGCGTCTGGCGGCCGCAACTGGACGCGCTGGCGGACGAGTTCACGGTCGCCGCCTGGGACGAGCCGGGTGCCGGCCGCTCCTCGGACCTGCCCGCCGCCTTCGGCCTCGCCGACTACGCCCGCTGCCTGGCCGCGGTGGTCACGGCGCTGCGGCTCGGTCCGGCGCACGTGGTCGGCCTCTCCTGGGGCGGCACCGTCGCCCTGGAGTTCTACCGGCAGCACGCCGCGCTCGTCCGGACGCTGGTCCTCGCCGACACGTACGCCGGCTGGCAGGGCTCGCTGCCGGCCGAGGAGGTCCGCAGCCGGGTCGAGGCCACCCGCCGGATGCTGGACGCGGCGCCGGCCGGCCCCGGTCCGATGCCGCCCGGGCTGTTCGCGGGCGGGCCGCCGGCCGCATACGTAACGCTGCTGGAGGCGATGGCGGCCGGCGTGCGGCCGGCGACCCTGCGGACGCAGCTGTCCCTGATGGCCGAGGCGGACCTGCGGGATGTGCTGCCGACCGTGGCGGTGCCGACCCTGCTGCTGTGGGGAGAGCTGGACGCTCGCTCGCCGCTGTCGGTCGCGGACCGGTTCCGGGCGGCGGTCCCCGGCTCGGAGCTGGTCGTCGTCCCGGGCGCGGGGCACGTCAGCAACCTGGAGCGGCCCGAGGAGTTCACCCGGGCGCTGCGGGACTTCTGCCGCGCACACTCCTGACCGCCGGCCCGAGCGCCCTGTCCTGCTTAAGGCCGCGTTTCAGCCGGCCTTGGGAAAAGCGGTGCGCAGGGCCGCACCGCGCGTCGTGACGGCGACGCGGACGACCGGGAGGACGCACAGCGCCTGCATCGCGGCGTACCACCACGGGCAGACGCCCGGGATCAGGTCCACGCCGACGATCGCGAGCGGGAAGACGACCGAGACGGCGCGCAGCCGCTCGAAGGCGCGCCGGGACCCGCGGGAGGCGGCGCGGGCCAGGTAGCCGAACAGCACCCCGATCAGGGGCAGCAGGATCCCGCGGACCCACATGAACGGGTTCACCAGGTGGCCCGTGCCGGCGACCGCGACCACGGCCAGGAGCGCGGCGGCGGTGAGTGCGGTGTAGGTCCTCAGAGCGGCCCGGACAGTGAGGAACGCGGCCCGGGCACCCGGGGCGCCGAGCGGGTCCGGGCCGGTGGCCGCTGCGGTCGGGCCGGCGGTCTCGGTGGCCGGGACGGTGGTCGCGGTGGTCTGGACGGTCGTGGCGTTCGTGGTGTTCTCCATGGCCACGACGCTACGGAGGACCCGTGCGGCCGGGTATCGGTCTGGCCCCACAGCGGGGTGGGGCCAGACCCACTCCCCCGCCGCCGGCGGCTCGTCGCGGGTTCCGGCGGTGCACAGTGGGGTCGACGGACGCGGAACGGAGCGAGGGGGAGCCATGGGACGAGCGGGTGCCTGGGTGGTGCGGGCCGGGGTGGGGTTCGGCAGGGCGGGCCTGGCGGCCGCCGTCTGCCTGCTGGTGCCGGGGGTGTGGGCCGGCGCCGCGGGGCTGGGGGTGTGGAGCGGGCCCGAGCACCCCTGGTCCTGGATC
Source organism: Streptomyces sp. NPDC089919 (assembly GCF_040684615.1). NCBI lineage: Bacteria > Bacillati > Actinomycetota > Actinomycetes > Kitasatosporales > Streptomycetaceae > Streptomyces > Streptomyces sp. NPDC089919. The sequence continues at coordinate 2,616 of NZ_JBFBGK010000103.1, read as the reverse complement.
GGGCCTGCCGTGATCGTGTGCGCGGGCACGCTCGCCCTGGCGCAGACCGTGTGCCGGGCGGTCCGGTTCCTGGTCGCGCGGTGGACCGGTACCGAGATCCCCACCGGACACCGGGAGCCCATGCCGGTGATGCAGCTGTCCACCGGCTACTGGTGGAACGGCTTCAGCTACGAACGCACCCGCCGGGACGCCGTCATGGACCAGCGGATGCGCCTGTGGTGGAGCGACCCCGCCACCTGGCGCGACCTGCGCTTCGCGGTCATCGCCCCGGTCACCGCCGGGGTGGTGGCCGCGGTGCCGCCGGCCGCGCTGGCCGGGGGCGTCCTCGGGCTCACCGGGCAGGGGACCGCCGCGCGGCTCGCCGGGGCGGGCGCCCTGGCCCTGGCCCTCGGCTGCGCCCCGTACGCCTGGCGGGCGCTGCCGCTGGTGGCCGTACGCTTCCTGGGGCCCTCGCGCGCCATGGTGCTGGCGGACCGGGTGGACGAGCTGACCAGCGAACGCGCGGACGCCACCGTCGCGCAGGCCGCCGAGATCCGGCGCATCGAGCGGGACCTGCACGACGGCGCCCAGGCCCGCCTGGTCGCGCTCGGGCTCGCGCTCGCCACCGCCGAGGCGCTGCTGGACCGGGACCCGGACCAGGCCAAGGCCCTGATGCGGGAGGCCCGGGCCGGCGCCGCCGCCTCGCTGACCGAGCTGCGCGAGCTGATCCGGGGCATCAGCCCGCCGGTCCTCAGCGAGCGCGGGCTGGTCGACGCGGTCCGGGCGCTCGCGCTGGACGTCCCGCTCGACGTGGCAGTCCGGGCCGACGGCCCGCTGCGCCTGGACCCGCCGATCGAGGCCGCCCTCTACTTCGGCGTGGCCGAACTCCTCACCAACGCCGTCAAGCACGCCGGGGCCGGGCGGGCGCACGTCTCGCTCGTCCGGGACGACACGGGGGTCGTGGTGGAGGTCGAGGACGACGGCCGGGGCGGGGCCGACGCCCGGCCCGGCGGCGGCCTGGCGGGACTGGGCCGCCGGCTGGCCGTCTTCGACGGGGCGCTCGCGATCAGCAGTCCCCCGGGCGGCCCGACCCGTGCCAAGATGACCGTGCCATGCGCATACTCGTAGCCGAAGACCTGTACCTCCTGCGCGACGGACTGGTCCGTCTGATCGAGGCGTTCGGGCACCAGGTGGTGGCCACCGCCGCCACGGGTCCCGAAACCCTCGAAGCCTTGCGGACGCACCGCCCGGACGTGTCGGTGATCGACGTCCGGATGCCGCCGGCCCAGTCGGACGAGGGCCTGCGCGCGGCCCTCGCCGCCCGGGCCGAGATCCCCGGGCTGCCGGTCCTGATCCTCTCCCAGCACGTCGAGCAGCTGTACGCCCGGGAGTTGCTGGCGGACGGCTCCGGCGGGGTGGGCTACCTCCTCAAGGAGAGCGTGTTCGACGCCGAGCAGTTCATCGGCTCCCTGGAGCGGGTGGCGGCCGGCGGCACCGCCATGGATCCGGCCGTGATCGCCAAGCTGCTGTCCGGAAGCGCTCCCGAGCGGGGGCTGGGGCGGCTGACCGAACGCGAGCACTCCGTACTGGCCTTGATGGCCGAGGGCCTGTCCAACGGGGCCATCGCGCGCCGCCTCTTCCTCAGCGAGGGCGCCATCAGCAAGTACACGACCTCGCTGTTCGGCAAGCTCGGCGTCACGGACGACGACGACACCAACCGCCGGGTGCGCGCAGTCCTCGCCTACCTGAACCAGCCGGGCTGACACCACCCGGCCGGTTGGGCCCGGGCTGGGTGCCGCGGACGGTGGCGCGACTGCGAGCGCCACCAGCACGGCGCCAACCTCGCCGGCACGTACAAGGTCCGCTCGCACCGCTGGATCTCCGGCTCCTGCGGCTGACCCCTGCTCGCGGCGGGGCGCTGACCTGCGGAAGCGGCCCCGGGAAATACCCTGGGGGCGCGGCCCGGGATGCGGGTACGCTCACGGGGCCGGCCGGTGTGCCGGGCTACGAGCGGGCGCAGCCCGTGACCTACCAGGGGGAACCATGACCACCACCAAGACGTCCGGCGCGGCCACGCGCGTCTCCGTCCGCACCCCGGACAAGCCCGTCGTCCTCTTCAGCGACGAGGCGTCCGCGGTGACCACGGCCGGCTTCGCCGGGGCCCGGCAGCTGCCGCGTCCGCTGGACACGCTGACCTGGCAGGAGCCGCCCGCCCTGGAGGAGCCGGCCGTCCTGGACGAGACGGCCTGACGCCGCGCGGAAAGGCCGCCGCCTCCGGGCCGTGACGGAGCTGCGTCACGAGCCGGAGGCGGCGGCCGTCCTGCGTGCTGCCGGTGGATCGCACCGGCCCTGGCACGAGGCTCAGTTGAAGGAGATGTTCTGGCCGATCTGGCCGGTGGACTCCTGCCAGGCCACGACCCGGCACTGCTGCACGGAGCAGTCGACCGGAATGCTCGCACCGGTGGACCAGTCGGTCGCGGTGAAGGTCTTCTTCACCGCGAGCGAGGTCCCGAAGGAACCCTGCGCATCGGCGGTCGCGACCACGGCGGTGGAACACACCAGACCGTCGACACACTGGGCGACACCGACGTCACCGGCACCGAAGCCGACACCGCTCACGGTCACCGACTGGCCGTC